>NZ_JBEZLA010000038.1:0-76506 GCF_040651925.1 Streptomyces sp. NPDC048349
CCCCGGCCGGCGAGGCCGGCGGGGGCTGCGGGACGCGGTGGGCGCAGCGCCGCCGCTACTGGCGGACCTTCAGGACGTCACCCAGGACGTTGTCCGGAAGGAGCGAGTTGCACTGGAGTTCCGCCGCGTTCGTCAGGGCGTCGTCGCGACAGACGTAGAAGTCCTTGTAGGCCAGCTGCACGGCGTACGAGCTCATCGCCAGCAGGATCGCCAGCGAGGCCGTGACCAAGCCGCTCACCGCCGCCGTGCGCTGGGGGCGGGCCGCCTCGCCCAGGGCCGCCAGGCCCCCCGGGGCGGCCTCCCGGCCGGGTTGCGCCGATGCCGCCGGCTTGCCCCGCAGCGCGCTGACGCCCCAGTACAGGGCCAGCGCCCCCAGCAGCAGCCCCACCGACGGGATCCCGAAGATCCCGAAGAAGAAGCCCCACATGCCGGCGAGCAGCGCGTAGCGGGCCCGGCGCTGGATCGGGTCCGTCGGGTCCCAGCGCGCCGGGCCGCCCGGGCCGCCGGGACCGCCCCGGCCGCCGCCCTCGGGGTCCTGCCGGCCGTCGCCGCCACCGCCTTCGCCGTTGCCACCGCGGCGCGGCTGCCACGGCTGGTCGGGCCGGCCTTCCGGGGGAGCCGCGAAGGGGTTGTCGTCGGTGGGGGAGTCGGGCTGGCGGCGGTCCGGCATCGGGTGTGTTTCTTCCCCTGTGTCATGGACGTCCGGGCGACGTCGCGGCGGAGGCCAGGTGGGTGAGGCCTGTGCGGCTTGTAGGCCAGACGCTACCGCCCGGCCGTCACCCCGTCCCTCGGGGGCCGTCCGGTGTGCCGGTATCGTTGCAGGCGGTCGGTGGCTTCGTATGGTTCCCCGTATATCGGTACCCCGAAGTTTCGTATGACCACACAAAGACGAACACCGCATTCCCGTGAGAAAGGGCCTCCCATGGCCGCCTCCCGCCTGGTCGTGCTGGTCTCCGGTTCCGGCACCAACCTCCAGGCCCTGCTCGACGCCATCGACGCCCACCCCGGCGGCCCCGAGGGCTTCGGCGCCGAAGTCGTCGCCGTGGGGGCCGACCGCGAGAACATCGCCGGTCTGGAGCGGGCCGAGAAGGCCGGGATCCCCACCTTCGTGTGCCCGGTCAAGGCGTACGGCAGCCGAGCGGAGTGGGACACCGCCCTCACCGAGGCGACCGACGCCCACGCCCCCGACCTCGTCGTGTCCGCCGGATTCATGAAGATCGTGGGCAAGGCGTTCATCGACCGCTTCGGCGGCCGCTTCATCAACACCCACCCCGCTCTCCTCCCCGCCTTCCCCGGCGCCCACGGCGTACGGGACGCGCTCGCCTACGGCGCGAAGGTCACCGGCTGCACGGTCCACTTCGTGGACTCCGGCGTGGACACCGGTCCGATCATCGCCCAGGGTGTCGTCGAGATCCGGGACGAGGACGACGAAGCCGCTCTCCATGAGCGCATCAAGGAAGTCGAGCGCCAGCTGCTCGTCGACGTCGTGGGGCGCCTGGCCCGGCACGGCTACCGCATTGAGGGACGAAAGGTAACAATCCAGTGACCGCCGTAGAGACCGCAGAGAGCAACGAACCGACCACGACCCAGCGGCCGATCCGGCGTGCGCTCGTCAGCGTCTACGACAAGACGGGACTGGAAGAGCTGGCCCGCGGGCTGCACGAGGCGGGCGTCGCGCTCGTCTCCACCGGCTCCACCGCCTCCAGGATCGCCGCGGCCGGGGTGCCCGTCACCAAGGTCGAGGAGCTCACCGGCTTCCCCGAGTGCCTCGACGGCCGCGTCAAGACCCTGCACCCGCGCGTGCACGCCGGCATCCTCGCCGACCTGCGCCTGGAGGACCACCGCAACCAGCTCGCCGAGCTGGGCGTGGAGCCCTTCGACCTGGTGATCGTCAACCTCTACCCCTTCCTGGCCACCGTCCAGTCGGGTGCCACCCCGGACGAGTGCGTGGAGCAGATCGACATCGGCGGCCCGTCGATGGTCCGCGCAGCCGCCAAGAACCACCCGTCGGTCGCCGTCGTCACCAGCCCGGCCCGCTACGCCGACGTGATCGCCGCCGCCCGGGGCGGCGGCTTCGACCTCACCGCGCGCAAGCGGCTGGCGGCCGAGGCCTTCCAGCACACCGCCGCCTACGACGTGGCCGTGGCTTCCTGGTTCACGAACGCGTACGCCCCGCAAGAGGGAGCCGTCCTGCCGGAGTTCCTGGCCGGCGCTTGGGAGCGCAAGTCGACCCTCCGCTATGGCGAGAACCCGCACCAGGCGGCCGCCCTCTACACGGACGGCCGGCCCGGCGGGCTCGCCAACGCCGAGCAGCTGCACGGCAAGGAGATGTCCTTCAACAACTACGTGGACACCGAGGCCGCCCGCCGGGCCGCCTACGACCACGAAGAGCCCTGCGTCGCGATCATCAAGCACGCCAACCCGTGCGGCATCGCCGTGGACGCGGACGTCGCCGCCGCCCACCGCAAGGCGCACGCCTGTGACCCGCTGTCGGCCTTCGGCGGCGTCATCGCCGTCAACCGCCCGGTGACCGTCGAGCTCGCCGAGCAGGTCGCCGAGATCTTCACCGAGGTCATCGCGGCCCCCGGCTACGAGGACGGCGCCGTCGAGATCCTGGCCAAGAAGAAGAACATCCGCGTCCTGAAGGTGGACGGCACCCCGCACCAGCCGGGCGACCTCAAGCCGATCTCCGGCGGCGCACTGCTCCAGCAGTCGGACACGTTTGAAAAGGGGAGGGGCCAGGCCGAGGGCGACGACCCGGCCAACTGGACGCTCGCCACCGGCGACGCACTCTCCGCCGAGGAGCTCGCCGAGCTCGCCTTCGCGTGGAAGGCCTGCCGGGCCGTCAAGTCCAACGCGATCCTGCTCGCCAAGGACGGCGCCTCCGTCGGCGTCGGCATGGGCCAGGTCAACCGCGTCGACTCGGCGAAGCTCGCCGTCGAGCGGGCGGGCGCCGAGCGCGCGCAGGGCTCGTACGCCGCCTCCGACGCCTTCTTCCCCTTCCCCGACGGGCTGGAGATCCTCACGGCGGCCGGCATCAAGGCCGTGGTCCAGCCGGGCGGTTCGGTCCGTGACGAGCAGGTCGTCGAGGCCGCGAGGAAGGCCGGCGTGACGATGTACTTCACCGGCACCCGGCACTTCTTCCACTGATCCCGACGGACCGGTGAGAACGGCGAAGGCCGCGACCCGCACTGCGGGTCGCGGCCTTCGCCGTACGCGGTCTTGCGAGGATCAGAAGCGCGGACGCTTGAACCAGGCGACACCCGGCGCGGTGACCATGGCGGCGAGGATCAGGCCGCCGATGGCCAGGCTGATGACGCCGGCCGCGGGGCCGCCGCCCTCGGAGGCGCTGTTGGTGAAGTTGGCGAGGCCGCCGAGGATGGACAGCGCGCCGTAGACGATCGTCGTGATGCGCACGCCGTTGCCGCCCTTGGCGAACTTGGCGCCGAGGACGATGGCGAGCACGCCGAGGGCGAGCACGAAGACGCCGAGGGCGATCACGACGCCGCCGACCACGTCGCCCGCGGCGCCGCTGTCGGTGGTGGACAGCGCGGCGCCGCCGAGCAGCGCGAGAAGGCCGACGATGATCTGCAGGCCGCCCACGACGAAGAGCAGGACGCGCGCGGTCTTCACCAGACCCGGCATCTGCATCGGCGCGCCCGGGTAGCCGCCGGGGCCACCGGGGTAGGCCGGGTAGCCCTGGGGGGCCTGCTGCTGGGGGTAGGCGTAGCCGCCCTGCGGCGGAACGCCCTGCGGTGCCTGCTGCGGGTAGCCGTAGCCGGGCTGGCCCTGCGGGGCCTGGGGCTGCTGTCCGTACGGGTTGTTCGGGTCGCCGAAGCTCATCTTGGGGTGTTCCTCCGTGGAAGTGCGGGGACGCACGGCACGCGCGGAGGAAAGCTGTGTTCTACGGTCCGCCCCCCGGCACTGCCCGCGGCACTCTTTCCGGTCATCGTCGTCCGACCGGACCGGACTTGTCCAGCCGGGCGCTGCGGGGCCGGTGACTTGTTGTGCAAGTGCAATGAAGCCCATGGACCCGCGGGGCCGCGAGCGCCTTGACTGGAACCGGGGGCACTCCATCCGGGAGGATGGACACATGACCGCCCAGATTCTCGATGGCAAGGCCACCGCGGCCGCGATCAAGTCCGAACTGACCGCCCGTGTGGCGGCCCTCAAGGCCCGGGGCGTCACGCCGGGCCTCGGCACCCTGCTGGTCGGCGACGACCCGGGCAGCCGCTGGTACGTCAACGGCAAGCACAAGGACTGCGCCGAGGTCGGCATCGCCTCCATCCAGCGCGAACTGCCCGCGACGGCCTCCCAGGAGGACATCGAGGCGGTCGTACGGGAGCTCAACGCCAATCCGGAGTGCACCGGATACATCGTCCAACTCCCGCTGCCCAAGGGCATCGACACCAACCGGGTCCTGGAGCTGATGGATCCGCTGAAGGACGCCGACGGCCTGCACCCCATGTCGCTCGGCCGGCTGGTGCTGAACGAGCCGGGCCCGCTGCCCTGCACCCCGTACGGGATCGTCGAACTCCTGCGCCACCACGGCGTCGGGATCAACGGCGCGCACGTCGTCGTCCTCGGACGGGGCATCACCGTCGGCCGCTCGATCGGCCTCCTGCTCACGCGCAAGTCCGAGAACGCCACCGTGACGCTCTGCCACACCGGTACGCGCGACCTCTCCGGGCTGCTGCGCCAGGCGGACATCGTCGTCGCCGCGGCCGGCGTCCCGCACCTGGTCAAGCCGGAGGACGTGAAGCCGGGCGCGGCCGTGCTCGACGTGGGCGTCAGCCGCGACGAGAGCGGGAAGATCGTCGGCGACGTCCACCCCGGGGTCGCCAACGTGGCGGCCTGGATCTCCCCCAACCCGGGCGGCGTCGGCCCGATGACCCGCGCCCAGCTCCTCGTCAACGTCGTCGAGGCCGCGGAGCGGAGCACCAGTGCAGGCTGAGCGGGACGACGAGCACCCGGCGTCCGCCGCCGACGCCTTCCGGTCCCGCCGCTTCCCCTCGGTCACCCGGGACACCGCCCGTCCCGAGGGCAGCGGCCGGGCCGTGCCCGGAGCCGTGTCCACGCCCGCTCGGCAGTGGCCGATGCTCAGCGTGCTCACCGCGACCGCGGCCGGGCTCCTGGCGACCGCGATGGGGCATCCGCGGATCGGCTGCCTGGTGATCGGCGTGGCGCTGATCGCGGCCTCGGTGCTGCGGCGCGCCCTGCCCTCGGTGGGCATGCTCGCGGTGCGCTCCCGCTTCACGGACATGGTCACGTACGGGCTGCTCGGTGTGGCGATCACGCTGCTCGCGCTGGCGATCGAGCCCAAGCCGGTGCTGAACATCCCGTTCCTGGAGACGGCGGTCCGCTTCACCGTCCGCTGACCGCGCCGACACGGCGCTGCCGGAGCCGAATGGGCCCCCGGGGCTCCGGCGGCGCCAGGGTCCGATAGCCTGACCGCGGATGTCTCTTCACGTCAAGATTTACTGGGAAGCGGCGTCCTCCAGCACATGGGGCGGGGACGCCCCACCGCCAGCTGTCTAACGGAGAAGGCCATGACCCGCACTCCCGTGAATGTCACCGTCACCGGCGCCGCCGGCCAGATCGGCTACGCGCTGCTCTTCCGCATCGCCTCCGGCCACCTGCTCGGCGCGGACGTGCCGGTCAAGCTCCGCCTTCTGGAGATCCCCCAGGGCATGAAGGCCGCTGAGGGCACCGCCATGGAGCTCGACGACTGCGCCTTCCCGCTGCTCCGGGGCATCGACATCTTCGACGACCCGAACCAGGGCTTCGAGGGTGCCAACGTCGCACTGCTCGTCGGCGCCCGCCCGCGCACCAAGGGCATGGAGCGCGGCGACCTGCTCTCCGCCAACGGCGGCATCTTCAAGCCGCAGGGCAAGGCCATCAACGACCACGCCGCGGACGACATCAAGGTCCTGGTCGTGGGCAACCCGGCCAACACCAACGCGCTCATCGCGCAGGCCGCCGCCCCGGACGTACCGGCCGAGCGCTTCACCGCGATGACCCGCCTGGACCACAACCGCGCGATCTCGCAGCTGGCCGCCAAGACCGGCGCCGCCGTCTCCGACATCAAGCGCCTGACCATCTGGGGCAACCACTCGGCGACCCAGTACCCCGACATCTTCCACGCGGAGATCGCCGGCAAGAACGCCGCCGAGGTCGTCAACGACGAGCTGTGGCTGGCCGACACCTTCATCCCGACCGTCGCCAAGCGCGGTGCGGCGATCATCGAGGCCCGTGGCGCCTCCTCGGCGGCCTCGGCCGCCAACGCCGCCATCGACCACGTGCACACCTGGGTCAACGGCACCGCCGAGGGCGACTGGACCTCCATGGGCATCCCGTCGGACGGCTCCTACGGCGTCCCGGAGGGCATCATCTCCTCCTTCCCCGTCACCACCAAGAACGGCACGTACGAGATCGTCCAGGGCCTGGACATCAACGCGTTCTCCCGCGCCCGCATCGACGCCTCCGTGCAGGAGCTCGTCGAGGAGCGCGACGCGGTCCGCGAGCTCGGCCTCATCTGACGCGCGGCTCCACCCCCTTCGAAAGGCTCCGGCGCACAGCGCGCCGGGGCCTTTCGGCATCTTCCGGGCGCGCCCCTTTGGCGTGATCCGCCCTGTCCGGGCCGTGCCCGGCCCCGTACGGTTTCCTCCCACACCTGAGGGGGGACTCGGTGAGTGGCAGAGATCCGGACGGCAGAGCGCCCGTCCACCCGTCGCAGACGGAAGCGGGACGGCTCTTGTGCGCCGGGGCCTATCTCGACCCCGCGTACCGCGACCGGGTGATCGACGAGCTGTACGTCCACGAGGAGCGCTTCACCGCGCCCTCCTACGGATTCGACGCGGCCCGCGTCCTCGCCCACGCCCTGCGCGCCCGGCGCATCGAAACCGCCTGGGCCGCGGGGGTGGTGGCGGTGTGGGCGCTGGGCCTGCTGCTGCTCCAGACCTTCACCGTCTTCCTGGTCGTCCCCGCGCTCCTGCTCGGCGGCGCCGGCCGGATCAGGCGCCACCGCGACCGGACCGGCCGCGGCAGCCGCATCGTCGAGTACCTCCTGCGGGGTTACGCCGTCTGGATGCTCGGCAACGTCCTGTGGGGAGTCGTCGCCGGGTTCGCGGACAGCCCCGTCACGCCCCTGCGCTTCTCGGACGCGGACTGGTTCTTCCCGTACCTCGGCGAGGTGATCGCGCGGGACCCGCTCGGCATCTTCCTGCAGTGGCCGCGGATGGGACGGTTCCACGGGGAGGCCTACGCATGGACCGCCGTCCTCGTCTTCCTCCTGCTCACTACCGTTGCCGGGCTCCAGCGGGGCCACTTCGCCCGGGTCCTGCACGACTCGCTCGACCGGGAGGGCTACGCCGCCGGGGCGGGGGACCTGGTGGTGACGGGCCGGCGCTTCGGGCGGGCCCGCGCCCGGATCCAGCGGATCCAGCACGCGCCCCTGGTCCTGTACGACGTCGGCAACCCGTTCTGCGGCGCCGGGCGGGCGCACCTGCCCTGGCAGTTGTCCGTCGAACTGCGGCCGCGCGGCGACGGCGAGCCCGACCAGCTGGACAACGCGCAGATCGTGGACCGGATCCGGCCACGGCTGGAGGCCCTGCGCGTGCCGTCACCCCACGGCTCCCCGGACGCGGAGGCCTCCGTACTGGACCGGCTGCGCGAACTGGTCGTCGACGAGTGCGTGTTCCTGCCGGCCGACGGGCTGCCCGACGTCGACTCCCTGGACCTGTCGGACGAGGCGTTCGCCGAGCATCGGGCCGCCGCCGTCGAGGAGGGCGGCGAGCGGCGCCGGCACTTCCTGCGCGTGCGGATCGGCGGCTGGGACGAGAACCTCGTCCTCACCGTCTTCATCCGCGTGCACACGCAGGGCGGAATGCTGATGCTGGAGGTGGCGCCGCACGTCCTGCTGCCCGTCCGGCCGGACTTCCAGCGGGCCGACGACACCGTCCAGCGGCAGCGGCGCAGCACCCTTTTCGCCAAGGTGGTCTGGGCGGTCGTGAACGGGGCGGGCGCCCTCGGCCCGGCCCTGCTGACCCTGGCGCGCGCGGTCCGCATCCCGTGGCGGATGGCCACCGCGGGGCACGGCGTGGCGATTCCGGCGGGACCGGCCGTCTCCGTACGGGAGCTCGCCGCGCAGGCCGACGGCTCGCTGTTCCAGCTGATGGACCTGGACCGGTACGTGAAGACGGTCCAGGAGCGGATCGTCGGCGGGGTGGCCGTGGCCCTGCACGAGGCGGGCTGGCACACCAAGGAGTTCGCGGAGCGGGCCGTCAACGTCGCGGAGGGCGCGGTGTTCATCCAATCGGTGAACAACAGCGCCTTCGGCATCGGCGGAGTGAGCCACAACAGCGCGGTCAGCCACCAGGCGCCGGAGACGGACCGTGGCGCGGGCGCGGGCAAGGAGAAGGGGAGAGGCCGTGGCAACGAGCGGTGGTAGCGGGGGCGGCGGCGCGGAACAGTCCGCGGTACGGATCGGCGACATCCACGGCAGCAGCTTCAGCATCGGCGGCTCGCACAACACCAACAGCACCGTCCACCAGGGCGGTACGGGGGAGCGCGCGCAGCCGGGCGCCGAGGAACTGCTGGAGGCCGTACGGGAGCTGCGCGCGGCCCTCGTACGGCTGCCCCGCAGCCCCGAACGGGCGGCGCTCGACGGGGAACTGGACGAGGTGGCCGGTGAGTTGGAGGCCGGCGGCGAGGTGCGTCCGGGTCTGCCGGCCCGGTTGCGGGGGGCGCTCGAGAGATGGGCGCCGCTGGTGGACTCGGTGAGCGCGGCCACCGCCCTGGCCGGTCTGCTGACCTCACTGGGCGGCTGACGGTGGCCCAGGGGGAGGACGGGGCCCGCTGGAATCCGCGGTCGCAGCGGTGGGAGCGGGCGGCGCGGGCCGCGGCCCCGGCCGCCTCGGCCCCGGCCGCGGGGCAGCCGCCGGGCACGCCGCCCCCGACCGCTCCCGCGCCCCCGACCGCTCCGCCGCCCCCGACCGCTCCCGCGGCGCCGACCGCTCCGGCGACGCCGACCGCCCCCGCTGCGCCGGCTGCTCCCGCCGCGCCGGTCAGGTCCGCGCCGGGGGACGTGCCCCCGCCCTGGGCCACGTCCCCGTACGCGTACCCGCCGGTGCCGGCCCCCGCGCGGCGCCGGCGGATCTGGGTGGTGGGGACGGCGGTCGGCGTGGCCGTGCTCGCCGGCGCCGCCGTGGCCGGCCGGCTCTACCTGGGCGGCGAGGACCGGGGACCCGGTTCCGCGCAGGCCGAGTCCACGCAGGTGCGCGATACGGCGGCCGGTTTCTCGGTCCGCATTCCGGCGGGCTGGCAGGCCAGTCCGGGCGAGACCGGGTACGGCACCGTCTACCGCCCCGCCGGAGGCGACCGGAGCGCCGGCCTCCAGGTATTCCGGGCCACGGAGGACGCACAGACCGCCTGCGAGGTCCTGCGCGAGTCCACCGCGGAGCTGAGCAAGAGCCCCGGCTACCGGGAGATCTCGAGGGAGCCGGTGGCCGGGGAGGGCTGCGAGCAGGTCTACGAGTACGACGACCCCGCTTCGTCCGAGCCGGCCGCCCACGCCGTCGTCCGGCTCCTCGTCGCCGACAACGACACCCGCTGGGTGGTCATGGTGTACGGCCCCCGGACCGACGCCCCGCTCGTGCGCGAACGGCTCGCGGCGGCCGTCGGCTCCTTCCGGGCGGACTGAGCCGGGGGCGGCCGGGCCCACGCCGTCAGCTCTTGTACATGCCCGGCGTGTAGTGCCCGGGCACCATGCGCGTGGTGACGCCGATCCGGTTCCAGACGTTGATCGTCGCGATGACGCCGATCAGCTGGGCCAGCTCGCGCTCCTCGAAGTGCTTCGCGGCCTTCTCGTACACCTCGTCCGGCACGAAGCCGTCGGTCAGGACCGTCACCGCCTCCGTGAGCTCTATCGCGGCGAGCTCCTTCTCGGTGTAGAAGTGCCGCGACTCCTCCCAGGCGCCCAGCTGCACGATCCGCTCGACGCTCTCACCGGCCGCGATGGCGTCCTTGGTGTGCATGTCCAGGCAGAAGGCACAGTGGTTGAGCTGCGAGGCGCGGATCTTGACCAGTTCGACGAGGGCCGGGTCCAGACCCTTCTTGGCGGCGATCTCCAGGCCCAGGACCGCCTTGTAGACCTCGGGGGCGAGCTTCGCCATGTGCATGCGGGGGGTGTGCTCGGGCGCGTTCTGTGTGTGCGTCATGTGATCCACCGTAGGAGGCGGGCGGCCCGCCGCTATGGTCCATATCCATGACGGAATCCTGGGCCACTTTCGGCGCCGACCTGCACCTGGACCTCTCCTCCGGCCGCGGGTTGCGGGCCGGGCTCACCGAGGCGCTGCGCGAGGCCGCGCGCAGCGGGCGGCTGGCGGCCGGGACCCGGCTGCCGTCCTCCCGGTCGCTCGCCGCCGACCTGGGGATCGCACGGAACACGGTCGCGGAGGCCTACGCCGAACTCGTCGCCGAAGGCTGGCTGACGGCCCGCCAGGGCTCCGGCACCCGGGTCGCGGAGCGGGCGAGGCCGCGCCGGGCCGCGGCGGCCGCCCGGGTACGGCGTCCCGCGCGGCGCGGGCTCGCGTACAGCCTGCTGCCCGGCTCCCCGGACCTGAGCGGCTTCCCGAGGGCGGCCTGGCTGACGGCGGCCCGGCGGGCCCTGACCGACGCGCCGAACGACGCCTTCGGGTACGGGCCCGACGGGCGCGGCCGGCCCGAGCTGCGCGAAGCGCTGACCGGCTACCTGGCGCGGGCGCGCGGCGTGTACGCCGACCCGGAGCGGATCGTGCTGTGCGCCGGCTTCGTGCACGGGCTGACCCTGCTGGCCCGCGTGCTGCGGACGCGGCGGGTGCGCGAGATGGCGGTGGAGGGGTACGGCCTCGACATCCACCGGAACCTGCTCGCGCGCGCGGGCCTGCGCACCCGGCCGCTGGGGGTGGACGGGGACGGGGCGCGGACGCAGGAGCTGACCGCCGGGGCCGGCGCCGCCCTGCTGACCCCGGCGCACCAGTTCCCGACGGGAGCCGCCCTCACCCCGGCCCGCAGGGCAGCGGCCGTCGACTGGGCGCGGACCACCGGCGGGCTGATCCTGGAGGACGACTACGACGGGGAGTTCCGCTACGACCGCCAGCCGGTCGGCGCCCTCCAGGGACTGGACCCGGACCGGGTGGTGTACCTCGGCACGGCCAGCAAGTCGCTGGCTCCCGGGCTGCGGATGGGCTGGATGGTGGTCCCGCCGGGACTGCTGGAAGAGGTGCTGGCCGCCAAGGGCCTGAGCGACTGGACCTCCAGCGCCCTGGACCAGCTCACGCTGGCGGAGTTCATCACCTCGGGGGCGTACGACCGGCACGTGCGCGGCATGCGCCTGCGCTACCGCCGCCGCCGCGACGAGCTCGTGGCAGCCGTCGGCGACCGGGTCGGGGTTTCGGGGATCGCCGCGGGACTGCACGCGGTGCTGGACCTCCCGGCGGGGACGGAGCGCTCGGTGCTCCAGTCGGCGGCCTGGCAGGACCTGTCCCTGGACGGCCTGTCCGCCTTCCGCCACCCGGAGGCGGCCTTGCCGCCCCGCGACGCCCTGGTCGTGGGCTACGGCACCCCGCCGGACAGCGCCTGGACCCCGACCCTGGCGGCCCTGTCGGCGGCGCTGCCGTGACGGGGCGCCCCGGC
Organism: Streptomyces sp. NPDC048349; assembly: GCF_040651925.1. NCBI lineage: Bacteria > Bacillati > Actinomycetota > Actinomycetes > Kitasatosporales > Streptomycetaceae > Streptomyces > Streptomyces sp. NPDC048349. The sequence continues at coordinate 11,674 of NZ_JBEZLA010000038.1, forward strand.
CCGTCACCGCGCCGGCAGGGGCTCCGCGGCCTCCGGCGGCTCCCCGAAGCGGGCCAGTGCCAGTGCTCCGGTGACGGCCACCGCGAAGCCGAGGACCGCCAGCCAGGTCAGGCCCTCGCGGGTGCGGTCGCCGAGCCAGGCCACGCCGACCACCGCCGGGCCGACCGTTTCGCCCAGGACCAGGCCGGCCGTCGCCGCCGTCACCGAGCCGCGCTGGAGGGCCGAGGTGAGGAGGAGGAAGGCCGCGCCGCCGCCCAGGAGGAGGGCGTACAGGGCCGGGTTGCCCAGGTCCGTCACGGAGTCGATGAGGCGGACCGCGACTTCGACGACGCCGAAGCCCGTGCCCGACGCCAGGCCGAGTACGAGCGCCCGGGGCCCGTCGGGAAGCCGGCCCGCCACCGCTCCGACCAGCAGCACCAGCCCCGCCACTCCCAGCAGCCCCAGCTTCAGGGCGAGCGACCCGGCCCCCGTGCCCTCCGCCCCGGAGGCCAGCCCCAGCATCAGCAGTCCCGCGCACACCACCGCCACCGCGCCCCACTCGGTCCGCGACAGCCGGACCTTCAGCAGCCGGGCCGCGACCACCGCCGTCACCGCCAGGCTCGCGGCGAGCGCGGCCCCGACCGCGTAGATGGGGATGTGGCGCAGCGCGATGATCTGGAGCACGAAGCCCACCGCGTCCAGGCCCAGACCGGCGAGATAGCGCCACTGCCGCAGCGCCCGCAGCAGCAGCGCCGGGTCCACCCCGGAACCCGTCCCCGGCTCCGCCGCCCGCGCCGCGACCGCCTGCAGAACGGATGCCGTACCGAAGCAGACCGCCGCACCGAGCGCGCAAATCATCCCAATGAGCACGAACTGACTCTAGGTCACGGATCTGAGGACGGCCGGATTCCATCGGCCGGGGCCCCCGCTCTAGTCTGTCGGCAGCACGCCAGGACCTAGGGGGAGCAGCAGGTATGGACACCAGCAGCACCAACAAGCGCCGTATGCGCTCCGGCGCCGTCGCACTCGGCGGCATGGGCCTGCTCGCGGCCACGCTCGTGGCCTGCGGCAGCAGCAGCGAACCGGACAAGCGCTGCGCGTCCCGCTCCACGCTGGACCACCTGAACAACAAGGAGTGCAAGAAGGGCGGGACCGGCGCGTACTACTACGGCGGCACCGTGAAGAACGGCAAGGTCACCGGTGGCAGCTTCGACAAGTCCGCCGTCACCCGCGGCGGCATCGGCGGCCACTCCAGCTCCGGCTCCAGCGGCGGCTGAGGACACCGGAACCCATGCAGCGGCACACCATCGAGCCCCGCCCCGACTGGCAGAAGACCGTCGAGGAACAAGGGCTGATCTACCCCCTGACCCGCTACCCCGACGACTCCCTGCGCCCCTACTGGGACGAGAGCGCGTACTACTCCTTCTCCCTCCCCGAGGTGGAGGCGCTGGAGAACGTCGTCGAGGAACTGCACGCCATGTGCCTCGCCGCGGCCGCGCACATCGTCGAGCACGACCGCTTCGCGGACCTCGGCATCACCGACCCGAAACTGGCCGCGCTGATCGCCGAGTCCTGGCGCCGCCGCGCCGAACAGCCCTCCCTGTACGGCCGTTTCGACCTGCGCTACGACGGCACCGGCAGCCCGGCCAAGATGCTGGAGTACAACGCCGACACCCCCACCTCCTTGGTGGAGGCGGCCAGTCCGCAATGGTTCTGGATGGAGGAGCGCTTCCCCGGCGCCGACCAGTGGAACTCCCTCCACGAGCGCCTCGTCGACGCCTGGCGCCGGCAGGCCGAGCTGCTGCCGCCCGGCCCGCTGCACTTCGCGCACTCCGAGACCGACGAGCTCGGCGAGGACCTGATGACGGTCGCCTACCTCCAGGAGACCGCCGAGCAGGCGGGCCTGGACACCCAGGCCCTGTCCGTCGAGCAGATCGGCTGGGACAGCCTGTCCGGCCGCTTCGTGGACGAGAAGCTCCGCTTCATCCGCAGCTGCTTCAAGCTCTACCCGTGGGAGTGGCTGGCCACCGACCAGTTCGGCCCCCAGGTCCTCGGCACCTACGACCACGGCGGCGGCTCCGGCACCACCTGCTGGATCGAGCCGCTGTGGAAGATGCTGCTGTCCAACAAGGCGCTGCTCGCCATCCTGTGGGAGCTCTTCCCGGAGCACCCGAACCTGCTGCCCGCCTACCTCGACGGCCCGCGCGAGCTGGCCGCGGAGGGCGGTTACGCCGCCAAACCGCTGCTGGGCCGGGAGGGCGCCGGCGTCACCCTCCACGAACCCGGCGGTGAGCCGTTCACGGCCCGGGACGACGAGAAGTACTGCTTCCAGGGCCTGGCCCCGCTGCCCGACTTCGACGGCAACCGGGTGGTGCTCGGCGCGTGGGTCGTCGAGGACGAGGCGGCGGGACTGGGCATCCGCGAATCGGCGGGGCCGGTCACGGACGAGTACGCCCGCTTCCTGCCCCACGTCATCCTCTAGTGCTCCGACCGGTTTCCGGTCAGAGCACTGGACACCCCCGGCCGGGCCCAGGGGGCCGGGTGGGGTCCTGCCCGGCAGGGGCCGGTCAGGCGCGGCCGGTCAGGCGAGGACCGACCTGAGCTGCTCCAGCCCCCAGTCCAGGTCCTCCTTGCTGATCACCAGCGGCGGGGCGATCCGGATCGTCGAGCCGTGGGTGTCCTTCACCAGCACGCCCCGTTCCATCAGCTTCTCGGAGATCTCCCGTCCGGTCCCGCGGGACGGGTCGATGTCCACGCCCGCCCACAGCCCCCGTCCCCGTACGGCGGTCACCGCGCCCCCGCCGACCAGCAGGCCCAGCTCCCGGTGCAGGTGGTCGCCGAGCTCGGTGGCGCGCTGCTGGTACTCGCCGGTCTTGAGCATCGCGATGACCTCCAGGCCGACGGCGCAGGCCAGCGGGTTCCCGCCGAAGGTCGAGCCGTGCTCGCCCGGCCGGAACACCCCGAGCACGTCCCGGTCGGCGACCACGGCCGAGACGGGGACCACGCCGCCGCCGAGCGCCTTGCCGAGGACGTACACGTCGGGGACGACCCCCTCGTGCTCGCAGGCGAACGTCCTGCCGGTGCGGCCCAGCCCCGACTGGATCTCGTCCGCCATGAACAGGACGTTCCGCTCGCGCGTGAGCTCCCGTACGCCGCTCAGGTACCCGGCGGGCGGTACCAGCACCCCCGCCTCGCCCTGGATCGGCTCCAGCAGGACGGCGACCGTGTTCTCGGTGACGGCGTGGGCCAGCGCGGTGAGGTCGCCGTACGGGACGATCTCGAAGCCCGGCGTGTACGGGCCGAAGTGGTCGCGGGCCTCGTGGTCCGTGGAGAAGGAGACGATGGTCGTCGTCCGGCCGTGGAAGTTGTCGGCGGCGACCACGATCTTCGCGTGGCCGTCCGGGACGCCCTTGACCTCGTACCCCCACTTGCGGGCGGTCTTCACGGCCGTTTCCACGGCCTCCGCCCCCGTGTTCATGGGCAGCACCATCTCCTTGCCGCACAGCGAGGCGAGTTCGGTGCAGAAGTCGGCGAAGCGGTCGTGGAAGAAGGCGCGCGAGGTGAGCGTGACCCGCTCCAGCTGCGCGCGGGCGGCGTCGAGCAGACGGCGGTTGCCGTGCCCGAAGTTGAGCGCCGAGTAACCGGCGAGCATGTCCAGGTACCGGCGGCCCTCCACGTCCGTCATCCACGCGCCGTCCGCGGACGCGACGACGACGGGCAGCGGGTGGTAGTTGTGCGCGCTGTGCGCTTCGGCGGAGCGGATGGCATCAGCAGTTGTCGACACGGGGTCTCCGATCGTCCGTCAGGCCTGTGACGAGGGTGGCGTCACTGTCCATCCTCGCTCGCGAACGGGACGGAGAAACCTTTCTTGCGGCGCGCCCGCTAAGGTGGTCGGTACGCACGGCGACTGGCGTACGGAGAACGAACTCCGGGGGAGTCGTGCGCGCTCGACCGCAGACAGGGCCGCTCGCCTGGGCCTCGCGGGGTACCGATCACATCGACCCCGGAGGAGCCCGCCGTGTCCGCGAGCCGCCATCCCGCCCTGTCCGCGACCGACCCCGAGCTGGCGTCCTTCGTCGCGGCGGAGGAAACCCTGCAGGCCGAGACCCTGCGCCTGATCCCCAGCGAGAACTACGTGTCCGCGGCCGTCCTCGAGGCGTCCGGCACGGTGTTGCAGAACAAGTACAGCGAGGGCTACCCGGGCCGCCGCTACTACGAGGGCCAGCAGAACATCGACCGCGTCGAGGCGCTGGCCGTCGAGCGGGCGAAGGGCCTGTTCGGGGTGGACCACGCCAACGTCCAGCCGTACTCGGGTTCGCCCGCGAACCTGGCCGTCTACCTGGCCTTCGCCGAGCCGGGCGACACGGTGATGGGCATGGCGCTGCCGATGGGCGGGCACCTGACGCACGGCTGGGGCGTGTCGGCGACGGGCTCCTGGTTCCGGGGCGTGCAGTACGGGGTCCGGCCCGGCACCGGGCTCATCGACTACGACGCGGTGCGCGACCTGGCCCTGGCGGAGCGGCCGAAGATCATCTTCTGCGGGGGTACGGCCCTGCCGCGCACGATCGACTTCGCGGCGTTCGCGTCGATCGCCGAGGAGGCGGGCTCGGTCCTGGTCGCGGACGTGGCGCACATCGCGGGCCTGATCGCGGGCGGGGCGCACCCGTCCCCGGCGGGCCACGTGGACGTGATCTCGACGACCACGCACAAGACGCTGCGCGGGCCGCGGGGCGCGATGCTGATGTGCCGGGAGGAGCACGCGAAGGCCATCGACAAGGCCGTGTTCCCGGGGCTCCAGGGCGGGCCGCACAACCAGACGACGGCCGGCATCGCGGTGGCGCTGCATGAGGCGGCGCAGCCGTCCTTCACGGCGTACGCCCACGCGGTCGTGGCGAACGCCAAGGCCCTGGCGGAGGCCCTGCTGGAGCGGGGCTTCGACCTGGTGTCGGGCGGTACGGACAACCACCTGATCCTGATCGACCTCACCGGCAAGGACGTGCCGGGCAAGGTGGCGGCGAAGGCGCTGGACCGGGCGGGGATCGTGGTGAACTACAACACGGTGCCGTTCGACCCGCGCAAGCCGTTCGACCCGTCGGGGATCCGGATTGGCACGCCGTCGCTGACGTCGCGGGGGCTGGGGGTCGGGCACATGCCGCAGGTCGCGGAGTGGATCGCGCGGGCGGTCGGGGCGGCGGCGAAGGCGGACGAGGCTGCGCTGGCGGGGGTCCGCGCGGAGGTCGCGACCCTGATGGCCGCCCACCCGGCCCCGGGCCTCCCCCTGTCCTGACCGGGGCTCCGCCCCGCCCCCCCCCGGTTCGGGGCTTCGCCCCGTACCCCGCGCCTCAATCGCCGGCGGGGCTGGATTGTCTCCTGCCGTCCGGCGGTGCGGTCGGGTTGCCCGCGGGGGCAGGGGGCCCGATGCCGGGAGCGGCGCTCAGTCCCGGGGCTCGGCCCCGTGCCCCGGCGCCTCAATCGCCGGCGGGGCTCACAGTGCGGGGCTCCGCCCCGTACCCCGCGCCTCAATCGCCGGCGGGGCTGGATTTGCCTCCGGTCGTCGCTCGGGTGCGGCTGGGTTGCCCGCAGGGTAGTCCCAGCGCCCGGTGCTGGGCTGGCGGAGCCCTGGACCGGCGGCCCCGCGCAGCGGCACCCCCGCGGCGGAGCCGGGCCGGATCTTCAGCCTCGCCGGCGTTGCAGCGCGGGGGCTGGGCAGTGCCCTGCGAAGCCCGGCGCAGTGGCACCCCCACGGCGAAGCCGGGCCGTACCTTCAGCCTCGCCGGCGTTTGAGGCGCGGGGCCGGGCAGCGCCCCGCGAAGCCCCGCGCAGTGGCACCCCCGTGGCGGAGCCGGGCCGGATCTTCGGCCTCGCCGGCGTTTGAGGCGCGGGGGGCCGGGCAGCGCCCTGCGAAGCCCGGCGCAGCGGCGCCCCCCGGGGCCGGGCCGGGGCCGCATCTTCGGCCTTGTCGGCTGCCGGGGGTACCCCGGCTCCGCGACCCGGAAGGATCCGGCCGGCGGCGGGCCCGAGCCCGCCCCCGCACCTGAGAGAATGAAGCCATGGCTTCTGATCGTCCTCGCGCGCTCTCCGGCATCCAGCCCACCTCCGGCTCGTTCCACCTCGGGAACTACCTCGGTGCCATCCGCCAGTACGTCGCCCTCCAGGAGACGCACGACGCGTTCTACATGGTCGTCGACCTGCACGCGATCACCATGCCGCAGGATCCGAAGGACCTCCGCGCGAACACCCGCCTCTCCGCCGCGCAGCTGCTCGCCGCCGGCCTGGACCCCGAGCGCTGCACGCTCTTCATCCAGAGCCACGTGCCCGAGCACGCGCAGCTCGGCTGGGTCATGAACTGCATCACCGGCTTCGGCGAGGCCAGCCGGATGACCCAGTTCAAGGACAAGTCCGCCAAGGGCGGCGTGAACAACGCCACCGTCGGGCTGTTCACGTACCCGATCCTCCAGGTCGCCGACATCCTGCTCTACCAGGCGAACGCCGTCCCCGTCGGCGAGGACCAGCGCCAGCACATCGAGCTGACCCGCGACCTGGCCGAGCGCTTCAACCAGCGCTTCGGCCGGACCTTCACCCTCCCCGCCGCGCACATCGTCAAGGAGGTCGCGAAGATCTACGACCTCCAGGACCCGGCGATCAAGATGTCGAAGTCCGCGTCGTCCCCCAAGGGTCTGATCAACCTCCTCGACGAGCCCAAGGTCACCGAGAAGAAGATCAAGAGCGCGGTCACCGACACGGACACCGTGATCCGCTTCGACACGGAGAACAAGCCCGGCGTCAGCAACCTGCTCACGATCCTCTCCACCCTGACGGGCGAGTCGATCCCGGCCCTGGAGGCCTCGTACGAGGGCAAGGGCTACGGCGCACTGAAGACCGACCTGGCCGCCGTGATGGTCGATTTCGTCACACCCTTCAAGCAGCGCACCCAGGAATACCTGGACGACCCGGAGACGCTGGACTCCCTCCTGGCCAAGGGCGCGGAGAAGGCCCGCGCCGTCGCCGCCGAGACCCTCGCGCAGACGTACGACCGCCTCGGATTCCTGCCGGCCAAGCACTGACGCGGGCACTGACGGAAAGAGGGCCCTGGCGAGACCGGGGGTGCTGCCCTCACACTGGCGGCAGCAGTCCATCCAGACACACGGAGGAGAGATACGTGGGGACCGTAACGCTCGGCGTTTCGATCGCGGTCCCGGAGCCGTACGGCAGCCAGCTCCAGCAGCTGCGCGCCGGCTTCGGGGACGCCGCCGCGCACGGCATCCCCACGCATGTCACCCTCGTCCCGCCGACCGAGGTCGAGGCGGACCGGCTCCCGGGGATCCGCGCCCACCTGACCGAGGTCGCGGCCGCGTTCCGGGCCTTCCGGATGCGGCTGGCCGGGACGGGGACCTTCCGGCCCCTCTCGCCAGTCGTCTTCGTCCAGGTCGTCGAGGGCGCCGAGGGCTGCACCCGCCTCCAGGGAGAGGTCCGGGACCCCCAGGGGCCGCTCAGCCGCGAGCTGGCCTTCCCGTACCACCCGCACGTCACGGTCGCCCACGGGATCTCCGAGGAGGCGATGGACCTCGCGTTCACGACCCTCGCCGAGTACGCGGCCGAGTGGATCTGCTCGGGCTTCGCGCTCTACGAGCAGGGCTCGGACGGGGTGTGGCGCAAGCTGCGCGAGTATCCGTTCGGCACCGGTCCGACGGGCGTCCCGGCGCAGCCGGGGTCACCCGCCGACGAAGCGGCCGGGACGACCGCCCTGCCCTCCTGACGCAGGGGCCGCAGGGCCCGGAGCGTGCGGAACCTGAGTCCGCGCAGGACGAGGGCGTGGAACGGACGGTCCGTCGGGGGTACTCCGCGAAAAGTCACAGTCGACGACCGTAGTACCCGAAACCGGCAATCCCGGCGATTTCCGACAGCTCAATTACGGTGACTCCATGGACTGGCTGACGAAACTCCCGGTGATCGGCCCGGTCGCCTCCCGTCTGATGCGGACGCACGCGTGGCACTCGTACGAGCGCCTCGACCGCGTGCACTGGACCCGGCTCGCCGCGGCGATCACCTTCATCAGCTTCCTCGCGCTCTTTCCGCTGATCACCGTGGCCGCCGCCGTGGGCGCCGGGCTCCTCAGCCAGGACCAGCTCGACCGGCTGCAGAAGAGCCTCGCCGAACAGGTCCCCGGCATCTCCGACCAGCTCGACATCGACGCGCTCGTCGCGAACTCCGGCACCGTCGGCCTCGTCGCCGGCGCCCTCCTGCTCTTCACCGGCATCGGCTGGGTGGGCTCCATGCGGGACTGCCTGCGCGCCGTGTGGGAGAAGGACGACGAGGACGAGGGGAACCCCTTCGTCCGCAAGGGCAAGGACGGGCTGGTCCTCCTCGGCCTCGGCGGCGCCGGCCTGGCCTCGGCCGCCGCCTCGATCTTCGGGGCCAGCGCGGTCGGCAAGACCGCCGAATGGCTCGGCATCCCGCGCGAGGGCGCCGGAGGCGTGCTGCTGCGCACGGGCGCCTTCCTCGTCGGCGTCGTGGCCGCGTTCCTCCTGCTGCTGTACGTCCTGACCCTGCTCCCCGGCGTCGAACCGCCGCGCGCCCGGCTGATCCAGGCCGCCCTCATCGGCGCGGCGGGCTTCGAGCTGCTCAAGCTCCTGCTCAGCGGCTACATCAGCGGAGTCGCCACGAAGAGCATGTACGGGGCCTTCGGCGTGCCGATCGCCCTGCTGCTCTGGATCAACTTCACGGCGAAACTGCTGCTGTTCGTCGCCGCATGGACGGCGACCCGCGACGACGAAGGGGAGGAGGCGGACGAGGAGGCGACCTCCTCCGGCGCCTAGCCCTTACCCCTTCGGGTGATTTCAGGTGTCCACGAGACGGCCCTAGACCAGGTCCTCGCCCCGGCTGCGCCGGCCGCGCGGCCAGCGGCGGTTGACCACGAACGCCCCGACCGACAGCAGGGCCAGCGCCCCGCCCGCGACACCGAGCGCGGTACCGATGCCGCTCGAGCCCACACCGGCCGCCGCCGGGTTGTTCTCGTGGGACTGGGCCGGGGAGCCGAGCGAGGAGGTGTCCGCGCTCTTGGGCGGCACCAGCTCACCCACCGGCTTGACCTTCCCGGCCGCCGCGAAACCCCAGTCGAAGAGCGCGGCGGTCTCCTCGTACACCGAGTTGGCGCCCCCCGCGCCCGGGTTCATCACCGTGACCAGCAGCTTGCGCGCGCCCTGCTGCGCCGCGCCGGTGAACGTGGCGCCGGCCATCGTCGTGTTGCCGTTCTTCACCCCGGCGATGCCCTTGTACGGGGAGATGCCGCCCGCGCCCGTCATCAGCCGGTTGGTGTTCTGGATCTCGAAGTAGTCCCGCGGCTTCCCCGGCTCCTGCACGCCCGGGAACTTGGCCTCGACAGTGCCGCAGTACTCGCGGAAGTCCTGCTTCTGCAGACCGGAGCGGGCGACCAGCGTGAGGTCGTACGCGCTCGACACCTGCTCCGGGGCGTCGTACCCGTCGGGTGACACCACGTGGGTGTCCAGCGCCTGGAGCTCCTCCGCGTGCGCCTGCATGTCCTTGACGGTCTTCTCGATGCCGCCGTTCATGGCCGACAGCACGTGCACGGCGTCGTTCCCCGACCGCAGGAACACCCCGAGCCACAGGTCGTGGACGCTGTACTCGTGGTCCTCCTTGACCCCGACCAGGCTGCTGCCCGGGCCCACGCCTTCCATGTCCTGGTCGGTGACCTTGTGGACCTGCTCCTTGGGCAGGCCCGGCAGCACGGTGTCCGCGAAGAGCATCTTCATGGTGGAGGCCGGGGGGAGCCGCCAGTGCGCGTTGTGCGCGGCCAGCACCTCTCCGGACTCGGCGTCCGCCACGATCCACGACCGCCCCGTCAGGTTCGAGGGCAGGGCGGGCGCGCCGGGCAGCAGGTTGACCTGCGTCCCCGGCTGGCCGAGCAGGGCTCCGCCGACCGTGGACATCGACGGCGGGGGCGCGGGGGCCGCCGGGGCCTTCGCGGTCTTCGGCGGCTGCGCCTTCCCGTCGGCGGGCGGGACCGGCGGGGCCGGCACGGCATGCGCGGGGGCCGCGAACAGCGCGGGCGCCAGCAGCGCGGCGGAAAGGACCGTCAGCGCGGTCTTCTTTACAGACACGCAGGTGAAATTACCTCCCGATCGGCTGGACGGCGGCGCTGACCGGCCCATTCGGTACAACCACCGCCGGGACAGCCCACCCCGGCGCGTCCGTCCTGGGGACCGATCCGATACTGGGGCCATGAAACTCAGCCGTACCGCCTCCTGGTTCCTGCTCGCCTTCGGAGTGTGGACCTGGTTCATCTGGGTGTCTTTCGTCCGGAACCTGTGGAAGGACGGCAGCGGGCAGGCATTCGACGCGGCGGGTGCCCCCACGGCCTACTTCTGGGTGCACCTGACGCTCGCGGTGGTGTCCTTTCTCCTGGGGACGGCCGTCGGAGTGATCGGGTTGCGCGGGGTCCGGGCGCTGCGGCGCACATCACGCACGCAGCAGGGCGCGAAGGAGCAGGGCGCCAAGGAGCAGGGCGCGAAGGAGCAGGACGCATGAGAATCGCCGTCTTCGCGCTGGTCGCGCTCGCGGTCGTCGCCCTCCTGGTGCTGGTCCACCGCTGGCTGTGGATCCGCCTGGTCCGCGACACCACCGCCCCCGGCGGCCTGCCCCGCCGCATCGGCACCGCCTTGGCCATCGCCCTGCCCCTCCTGTCCGCGGCCGCGCTGACCGCCGGCCGTGCGGGTGTTCCGTTCCGGCTCGAGCAGGCCGTGGCCTGGCCCGGGTTCCTCTGGCTCGCGGTACTCCTGTACCTGACCCTGACGATGCTCGTCGCGGAGCCGATCCGCGCGCTGTTGCTCCGCCGACTGGCCCACCGGGTCCCCTCCCGGGTGGCGCAGACGGCCTCCCCCGGCCGCCAGGACGGCGCCTGCACGACCACCACGACCACGACGGCCACCGCTGTCGCCCCGCCCGTCGCACCCGTGGCACCTGTCGCGCCCGCCCCGCCAGGCGCGCCCGTCGCACCGTCCGCGCATGAGCTGACCCGCCGACGGTTCGTCGCGCGCACCCTGGGCGGTGCGGCGGCCGCCGTGGCCCTCGGGACCGTCGCGAACGGCGCGTACGGCGCGCACGGTGTCCTGCGCGGGCCCGGCGTCCGGCGGGTGCAGGTCCCCCTGGCCAAGCTGCCGCGCGCCGCGCACGGCTTCCGGATCGCCGTCGTCAGCGACGTCCACCTCGGCCCGATCCTGGGCCGCGCCCACACCCAGCGCATCGTCGACACCGTCAACCGCACCCAGCCCGACCTCATCGCCATCGTCGGCGACCTCGTCGACGGCGACGTCGATGACCTCGGACCGGCCGCCGAGCCGCTGCGCCGGCTCACCGCCCGCCACGGCACGTACTTCGTGACCGGGAACCACGAGTACTTCTCCGGTGCCCGGCAGTGGGTCGACCACGTCCGCGAGCTCGGCCTGACCCCGCTGGAGAACGCCCGCCGCCCGCTGCCGTACTTCGACCTCGCCGGGGTCAACGACATCGCGGGCGAGAGCGAGGGCCACGGCCCCGACTTCGGGGCGGCGCTCGGCGACCGCGACCGGGCCCGTACCGCCGTACTCCTCGCCCACCAGCCCGTCGTCATCCACGACGCCGTCAAGCACGGCGTCGACCTCCAGCTCTCGGGCCACACCCACGGCGGCCAGCTCTGGCCCGGCAACTACCTCGCCGAGCTCGCCAACCCCACCGTCGCCGGCCTGGAGCGGTACGGCGACACCCAGCTGTGGGTGTCCCGCGGAGCCGGCGCCTGGGGACCCCCGGTCCGGGTCGGGGCGCCGTCCGACATCACCGTCGTCGAACTCGCCTCCTATCAGGCCTGACCGCCCGTCCCCACCGGCGGGTGTCCGGCTGCCTTGCTGCCTTGCTGTCCTGCCCTACGCCCGCTTCGGGTCCCCCGGATCCGCTGGCGAGTCCGGGGCCCGGTCCGAGACCCGCTTGCGGGCACCCGCCGTGGCCGTCTGCGCCATACCCGGCAGGAAGTCCGCGAACAGCTCGTGCAGTTCGCGCACCAGCGGCCGCAGCACCCGGAAGCGGGCCAGCACGATGCCCCGCGTCGTCAGCTGCGCGCCGCGCTCGGCGAGCCGACGCGTCTTCTCGCTGTTCGGCGACCGGTCGAAGACCCAGTACAGGACCAGGCCCATCTGCGAGAGCCACATCAGCTCCGGCAGCAGCTCGGCCAGCTCGGCCGGCACCTTGGTCTTCGCCCCCGCGAGCACCTCGCGGTGGATGGCGATGGCCGCCTGCCGCGCGTCCTCCGACTCCGGCGAGAACGGGCTGAGCGGACTTTCAGGGTCCGCCGCGTTCTTGAAGAACTGCGAGGCGAACTCGTGGTAGGGGGCCGCGATGTCCAGCCAGCTCGTCAGCACGCCCGCGAGCCGCTTCTGCAGATCGGTCTCGCTGTCCAGGATGGGCCGGACCGCCGCCTGGTGCGCGGCGCCGATCCGGTCGTAGAACCCCTGGACCAGGTGTTCCTTCGATTCGAAGTAGTAATAGGCGTTGCCGACCGAGACACCGGCCTCCTTCGCGATACCCCGCATCGTCGTCTTGTCGAAGCCGCGTTCCTGGAAGAGACGGAGCGCGGTTTCGAGGATGAGCGTGCGGGTCTGCTCGCTCTTGGGAGCCTTCTGATCAGTCACGGTGTACGAGCCTATCGGGGGACGGAGCAGTGCTCGTCACAGGCCGGGTCCTGCGCCCCCTGCGGGTGGCTCTCGGTGCGCACCGCCGCCCGCCACTTCGAGGCGGTGAACATGGCCGCCCGGGCGAAGGGCCGCCCGGCGGGCGTGGCGAGCCAGTTGGCCTTCGGCCGGTGCTCGGCCAGCGCCCACAGGCACACGATGAAGGCGTCGGTGCCGGTCCACACCTGCCCGGAGTCCCCGATCACGGTGATCTCGCGGAGCGTGGACGCGTGGTCGAGCTCCGGGTACCGCCGCCGGGCCTCGAAGGACGCGGCGGGCAGGAGCCGCAGGGGTACCAGCCAGCGCTGGCCGAGCAGCCAGTGCCTGATGTGCACGCAGAGCGGACAGTCGGCGTCGTAGAGCACGGTCAGGTGCCGTACGGCCCGGCCGGGGGCGGCCACCGGTCAGGCTCCGGCCGGTGCGGTCCACCCCTGCGGGGCGACCGGCGGGGTCTGCTGGCGCTCCATGATGCCCCGGCGGCGCATCTTGTTCAGGACCCAGACGTTGCCGAGGTGCATGACTCCGAGGACCAGCAGGACGACGCCGAGCTTGACCGAGAGCGCCTCGAAGAGGTCGCGGGCCTGGACTATCTCCTCGCCTGAGCGGAGGTAGAGGGTCACGAAGCCGATGTTCACGAGGTAGAAGCCGACCACGAGGAGCTGGTTGACGGCGTCCGCGAGCTTCTCGTTGCCCTGGAGGACGTCGCCGATGAAGACGCGGCCGTTGCGGCTGAGCGTACGGGCGACCCAGACGGTGAGCCCGATGCTGATGAGCAGGTAGATGACGTACGCGACCACGGTGAGGTCCACAGCCCTCAGCCCCCTTGAACGTGTTCAATACTGCTGACGGACATGACTGTAGAGGCTTTTTTGAACAGGTTCAAGCGAATGTGGGCCCAGAGGGGCGAGGGTGGGCGCGCAGGCGGAATGACGCCGGGTACCCGGCCATGCCGAAGGGCCGGGGGCGAGTTGGGGGCTACGGCGGAGGTGGCGGCGGCCGGTGCGTGGACACCGCGACGCGGCCCGCCCTCACGCCCGCCCCTGCGACGGGGCCGCGTCCGTGACCCGCATGGCCCGCGTGACCCGCATGGCCCACATGACCCGCGTGCCCCGGTGACCCGCGTGCCCCGTCGGCCTCACGCCCCGGCCGCGTGGGCGGCCCACGCGGCGGTCACGGCCTGAACAGCACTCCGCGCCAGGTCCATCCCGCGGCCAGGACCGTGTTCCGGAGCGGATCCTTCACGCCCGGGCGTACGACGAACGGCAGGGCCCCGTCGTTGGGCGCGAGCAGCGCGTCCCGGACCTCCGCGGCGGGCCGGGGTGCGACACCCTTCGCCGGGTACCCGGTGCCCAGGTAGGTGTCCAGGAAGCGGCCCGTTACAGCTTGAACACCACTGCGCGCCAGGTCCATCCGGCGGCGAGGACGGCCTCCCGCAGCGGGTCCTTCAGCTGGGCCGTGTCGAAGTCGAAGATCTCCGTCTTGTGCAGGCTGCCGTCCTCGCCCCGCTCGACCGACCAGCGCTTGGAGACCGTCTTCACCTGGCCGCGGGACTGCTCGGCGGCGATCGCCAGCCGCGGCGTGTTGCCGGCCCAGGTGACCTCCCACTGCTCGTCCAGGGCGCGGACCTCGTGCTTCTCCGGGACCAGGCGCATGCGGACCTTGAGGGTCCGGGTGAGCTGCGTGCGCAGGAAGAAGGTGTTCCAGGCGGGCTCCAGGATCCGCCACTCCGCCAGGAGGTCGGCCTTCTCCGCGGGGGCGGCGTTGCGCACGGCGTACGCCACGTCCGGAGCGTTGAGCGCGAGCAGCGCGGCCCGGACCTCCTCGGCGGTACGGGGGGCGACATCGCCCGAGGGGCGCCGGGTGCCGGTCAGCTTGTCGAAGAGGCCCATCGGCTCAACCTTCCTTCGTCCCGGTCTCGGGGCGGACGGTGCGCAGGAATTCCTGGAAGTCTCCCAGGACGCTGTCGTGCTGGGCCGCAGTGGCGGTCAGGACCATCTTGATCACCGCGCGCCGGTGCGGATCCCCGGCGTCCACCATGGCCAGGTAGACGTGGGACTGGACGAGGTCGCGGCGCGCGCCGCCGGCGACCGCCGAGAACGTCAGCCGCTGGGTCAGGCCCGGGGCGTCGGAGGTGCCGATCTCCCTGCGGTGGACCACGGCGACGGACTCGGCGACCTCGTGCAGGTTCTGCACCGCGGCGTCGGCGAGGCCCTCCAGGCTCGCCTCCTGCGGCAGGAACTCGCCGTCGATGGTGATGTTGGCCGTGAACCCGGCGTCGGGGTGCGGATGCAGCGCGACGAAGGCCACGCCCGGGGCGTTGACCGCGTCCGGCGGTGCGGGGCGCCAGCCTTCCGGCAGGCGGAACTCGATCGGCACGGGCAGTGTCGTGGACATCTGGGACCTTCCTTCCGGGGCAAAGTACATCAGTCGAACCAGCTGACGACTTCGTCCTTGGCACCCCCGGCGAAGTCGCCGACCGCGTCGGCGGCGTCGCCCGCAGCGTTGGTGAACTTGTCCGGGTCGAAGGTGAACTCGGCGCCGACGGAGCCGCCGAACCCGAGGGCGAGGCCGGCCTTGCCGCCGATGTGGAACTTGCCGTCCTCGCCCTTGCCGAAGGTGGCGCTGGCCTCCGCGCCGACGCCGGCCCAGCCCTCGGCGGTCCCGCCGGCGCCGATGCCCGCCACCTCGCCGCCCCCGGCGACGCTGGCCTTGCCGCCGGCGAACGCCTTCGCTCCGGCGTTGAGGCCCTCCGGGCCCACCCCGGCGCTGACCCCGGCCTCGCCGCCGGCGAATCCCTCGACGCGGCCGTAGCCGCCGACGTGCCCGTACTCGATCCGGCCCTCGTTCAGGGCCCGGATGCCCGCGGAGACCTCGGCCTTGCCGACGAGGCCCTTGTTGGTGGCGCCGTAGTTCGCGGTGGCCCGGGCTCCGCCGTACCAGTCCTCGACGCCGGAGAGCTTGACCCCGCCCACGGTGGTCGAGCCCTCGGCCTTCGCGTGGAAGAGGTCGGCGTACGCCTTGACCGAGCCCTCCTTGCCGTACTTGGTCCCGCTGACCGTGAAACCGGCGTCGGGGCCGGTCACCGTGACCTTGCCCTCGCTGTCGGTCTTCGTCTCGACCTTGGACTCGTCGGGCTTCCTGACCTTCGCCAGGTCGCCTTCGGCGTAGTTGTTGAAACCGTTGAGGGTGGCGTCGGCGCCCTTGCCGAAGGCGTCCCGGTTGCTGTCGACGACGGCGGCCTCGAGGGCGATCTTGACGAGCTGGTCGGCCTCGGTGACGGCCTTCACCCGGTCGTCGATGTGCGTCTGCCACTTGGCGACCGCTTCGCGGATGATCGTCTGGCCGTCGGGGTCGTGGTGGTAGGCGCTGCGCTCGGACGGGGTGAGCTTGGCGTAGTCGAAGGCGACGCGTCCCTGCTCGGAGACGGTCATGCCGGCGGCTATCGCGTCGTCGCGGCCGCTCTCGAGCTTCTTCTTCAGGTCGGTGAACTTCTCGTGGGCGTCGCGCAGCAGGCTCGCGATCGCCTTGGCCTGGCTCTGCGCGGCGGCGTACTCGTAGCGGGTCGAGGCGAAGCCCGTGTGGGCGGCCCCGGCGCTGACGCCGGACCAGCTGTCGCCCATGGTGATCTTCTGGACGGTCTCGCCGTAGCGGGTCTCGACCTTCTTCAGCTCGCCGGCCATCGAGTCCCACTTGGCGGCGGCCGTCGTCAGCAGGCCCAGGTCCGTGGTCATGACGTCGTGATAGGTCAGCACCGGAGCCCCTACAGACCGTTCAGCTTCGACTGGGACGTGAACTGGCCTTACAGGCCCGTGTCGTTGCGGGCGAAGAGGCCCGAGGCCCCGCGCAGCGCGTTCTTCTCCGCGGCCAGGCGGCCCATCAGGGTCTTCACCTGCTGGTCCCAGGTGTCCGCGACCTTCTTCAGGCCGGAGGCGGTGTCCCAGCCCTCGAAGCCCTTCTGGGCGGTGGCGGTGGCGTCGTCCGCGTGCTCGGAGGCCTTCTTGGTGTTCGGCTCGAGCTCGGTCTCGATCGTGCCCGCCGCGGCCTTCTTCTCCGCGGGCGTGGAGGCGAAGTCGGCGGAGCCGCCGGGACCCCCCGGAGCCAGTGGCCCCGGGGCCGTCGGCCCCGGATCCGACGGCACCTGGTTCAACCGCATGCCCACCTGACCGAGACCCTCTGACATGTTCACGCCTCCCCGTTCACAGGGGCTCGATCATATGCACCGCAGATGTGATCCGGCCAAGGCGCCCTGCGCGGGGCCCTTCAAGAGGCCTGGCGCGGCTGTACCCACAGGGCCTCGGCGAAGGCGCAGAGGTCGCCGGACGCCGTGGCCAGGGCCGTGCCGGCCGTGTACTTGCGGCCCTCGGAGCCGAGCAGCCAGGAGTAGGTGACGAGGCCCTCGCCGACCGGAACCGGCCGGAGCAGCCGCGCGGTCAGCGCGGCCGTGACGGCGCCGGCCGGGCGGCCGCCGAGCAGGCGCCCGGCCGCGTTCCCCGGGCAGTCCAGCGAGCCCCACACCAGCTCCGGCGGCAACAGGCCGTCAGGACCGGCGAGTTCGGGGGCGGGCGTCCATGCGGTGGCGACCACGTCCGCACGGCCCGGCACCCGGCCGCAGTGCTGGCGCAGTCCGGTGGCGGGAGTACGGTCCAGGCCGCAGCCGAAGCAGTCCGTCGAGCCGTCCGGCGGTGCCGCCCGGTAGGCCTCGGCCGCGGCCGAGGCCGCCGCCCACGAGGGGGCGTCGGGTACGTCGGATGCGCCGGTGTGCAGCTCGACGGGCGTCGCGGCGGCCAACAGCTGGTCACCGGAGGTGAGTTCGGTGCCCCCGTCGGCCCTCCCGGTGAGCAGGACCGGCGCACCCGTCGGGACCGGGCGGCGGAAGTCCACCCGTACGGTCTTCGCCGCGGCCCGTTCGGCGAGCAGCCCCGCCACGTAGCCGCCGAAGGCGACTCCCGGGTATCCGCAGAGGTCGGCCGGAACCGTGATCGTCTCGAAGTCGGTCATGGC
The DNA here is from genome assembly GCF_040651925.1 of Streptomyces sp. NPDC048349. Classification (NCBI taxonomy): domain Bacteria; kingdom Bacillati; phylum Actinomycetota; class Actinomycetes; order Kitasatosporales; family Streptomycetaceae; genus Streptomyces; species Streptomyces sp. NPDC048349. The sequence continues at coordinate 29,370 of NZ_JBEZLA010000038.1, forward strand.
GACCACTCCATCACAGACCCCGCCCGGGGCCCGCGGTCACCCCGAACTCGGTGGACAGGGCTCGGGAGCCTGTCCGATAGTCCGCCGTATGACTTCTCTCGTACGACACCTCACCTTCGACTGTTCCGACGCCTACGCCCTGGGGCAGTTCTGGGCCGGCGTCCTGGACGGCAAGGTCTCCGACGAGGACTTCCCGGGCGACCCCGAGGCCCTGGTCACGGCGCCCGGTCAGGCGCTGTTGTTCGTGACGGTGCCCGACGCCAAGACCGTGAAGAACCGGGTGCACGTGGACCTCCAGCCGCAGGACCGCACGCGCGACGAGGAGGTGGAGCGGATCCTCGCCCTGGGCGCCACCCTCGTCGGCGACCACCGACGGCCCGACGGCACGGGCTGGGTGACGCTGGCCGACCCCGAGGGCAACGAGTTCTGCGTGGAGCGCAGCGAGGCCGAGCGGGGCACGTGACCCCGACCGGCGGCGGCCTTGGCGCGCAGGGCGGTGGTGCAGTGCGCCGTCAGCGGGTGCTCCTCACCGGAGGGGGTGGAGGAACTCCAGCAGCAGGTCCGTGATCGCGGCCGGGCGTTCCAGCGAGGGCAGGTGGCCCGCCCAGGGGAGTTCCACATGGCGGGCGCCCGGGACGAGGTCCGGGAGGTCGGCGGCGACGCGGCGGTAGTCGGGGACGTCGTGGGCGCCGCCGACGGCGAGGGTCGGGGTGGTGACGGCGGCGAGGTCGACGTCCGGCGCCGGGAGCTCGTGCTGCTCGGCGGGGAGCAGGGCGTTCTCGAAGTTCCTCAGCTGCATGGCCCGTACGAGCGCGTGCGCGGCCTCGTCGGCGTCCGGGCCGAGCCAGGTACGGGCGTTCAGCGCGGCCGCGCCGGCCAGATCACCGGCCTCCAGCAACGCGTCCTCGGCGGCGCCGAACTCCTTCACCTCGGGACTGTCGGGCCGGTACCCGGGGCGCCCCGCGCACAGCAGCGCCAGCCGGGTCACCCGCTCCGGGTGCAGCGCGGCGACCGTCAGGCCGACCTGGCCGCCGTAGGAGGAGCCGACGATCGCGGCGCGCTCGATGCCGAGCCGGTCCATCAGTGCGACGACGTCGCCGTCGTCGCTGTACGGCTCCCGCGCGGCGGGGGAGTCCCCGCAGGTACGGAAGTCCATCCGGACCACCCGGAACCCGGCTTCGCCGAGCGGTCCGTACTGCGGATCCCACATCCGCCGGTCGCAGACGGCAGAGTGCAGCAACACCACGGCGGGCCCGTCCACGGGCCCGGACACCTCAAAGAAGACGCTCATCCCCGGATCATGGCGGCCCATGCCCCCGCCCGCCACTGTGTTTCGATGCGGGACGGCGTGCACGCGGCGCAGCTCACAGGCCCGAACCCCCTGTTCCGTGGTCTCGGAGGGCCGCCTCGACCAGCTTGTCGATGTGGGCCCGCATCAGTTCGCCGTCCTTGGTGGCCGGTACGAGGGAGTAGACGACGGTCCGCGCTCCGCGCTCGGTGGCGAACACCCCGCTCGTGGAGCGGCCCATGGAGCCGGTCTTGCCCCACACCACGGTCCCGTCGACCTCGTGGCGCATCAGCCCGGCCATGCTGAAGCGGTCCCGGTTGCCCTCCGACAGCGCCGGCATGGTGAACAACTGCCGCTGCTGCGCGGGCCGCAGCAGGCGTCCGCGCAGCAGGGAGGTCAGGAAGCGGTCGAGATCGGGGGCGTTGGAGACCATGCCGCCCTCGGCCCAGGCCCATGGGTCGATCTCGGAGGGGTCCGCCAAGGCCGGGGCGGGGAGGGAGCCGTCGCCGGGGCGCGGGGAGTAGGTGTGGCGCAGGCCGAGCGGGCGGGCGATGCGGAGCCGGACCTCCTCGGCGTAGGTACGGCCGGTGGTCTTCTCGATCACCATGCCCAGCAGGAAGTAGTTGGCGCCGTTGTACTGCTGGGTGAGGACCGGGTACTGGGGCGCCGCGCACGTCGGTGCGGTCCAGTGGGCGATGACCTGCTCCGGCGCCGGGCGTTCGCCCCTCTCGAACGGGACGCACGGCAGCTGCAGGCCGCTGGTGTGGCTCAGCAGCCCGCCCACGGTGATCGGCTGCCAGTGGGCGGGGAGGGTGCCCGGGAGGAGCTCCTGCACCGGGGTGTCCAGGGTGAAGCGGCCCTCGCCGATCAGCTGGAGCACCACCGTGGAGGTGAACAGCTTGGTGATGCTGCCGATGCGGAAGTTGGCCTCCGGGTCCTGCGAGAGCGGCCCCGTGGCCCCGGTCCACCGGATGCCCGAGCCGCTGCCCGCCCGGACCATGGTCCCGCTCGCCACGGCGCCCGGGGCCATCAGCTCGGCCGGCGCCGCGGTGTGGACCGACCCCCGGTGCGGGCGCAGGGCCTCCGTCACGGGCGCCGGGGTCCGCTCGGCCGCCGAGACCGGCAGGGCGCCCGCGGCGAGCGACGCCACGGCCGCGCCCGCGGCGACCAGGGTGATCCAACGGGCTTTGCGAGAAGCGGAGTTCGCTGAGTTCGTCATGTCCGCAAGACTGCCGGGAGGAAGATCCACCGGCCATGGGTGAGGCCCCCCACCCGACCCTGAGGCGCCCCCGAGTACGCGTCGGGCCCGTACCCCGAGAGCTTGCGCTCAGGGAGTACGGGCCTCGGCACACCAGCAGCCTCGGAAAGGCCGGAAGGCCGGAAGGCTAGAAGCGGCGCGTGATCAGCGCACGCTTGACTTCCTGGATCGCCTTCGTGACCTCGATGCCGCGCGGGCACGCGTCGGTGCAGTTGAAGGTCGTGCGGCAGCGCCACACGCCGTCCTTGTCGTTCAGGATCTCCAGCCGCTGCTCGCCGGCCTCGTCACGCGAGTCGAAGATGAAGCGGTGCGCGTTGACGATCGCCGCCGGGCCGAAGTATTGGCCGTCGTTCCAGAACACCGGGCACGAGGACGTGCACGCGGCGCACAGGATGCACTTGGTGGTGTCGTCGAAGCGCTCGCGGTCCTCGGCGGACTGCAGGCGCTCGCGCGTCGGCTCGTTGCCCTTGGTGACCAGGAACGGCATGACGTCCCGGTACGCCTGGAAGAAGGGCTCCATGTCGACCACGAGGTCCTTCATCACCGTGAGGCCCTTGATGGCCTCGATGGTGATCGGCTTCTCCGGGTTGATGTCCTTGATCAGCGTCTTGCAGGCGAGCCTGTTCTTGCCGTTGATCCGCATCGCGTCGGAGCCGCAGATGCCGTGCGCGCACGAGCGGCGGAAGGTCAGCGTGCCGTCGAGGTCCCACTTGATCTTGTGGAGACCGTCGAGCACGCGCTCCTTCGGGTCGATCTCGATCTGGAAGTCCTGCCACTGCGCCTCGTCCGAGATCTCGGGGTTGTAGCGGCGGATCCGGAACGTGACCGTGATGTACGGCGAGGCCGCGGCCGCGGCCTCCATCGCGTCCGTCTTGGACAGGGTGGGGGTGGCCATCAGTACTTACGCTCCATCGGCTGGTAGCGGGTGACGACGACGGGCTTGTAGTCCAGCCGGACGGAGTCCTTGCCGTCGGCGCCGACCTCGCGGTACGCCATGGTGTGGCGCATGAAGTTGACGTCGTCGCGGTTCGGGTAGTCCTCGCGGTAGTGACCGCCGCGGGACTCCTTGCGCGCCAGCGCGGACACGGCCATGACCTCGGCCAGGTCGAGCAGGTTGCCCAGCTCGATGGCCTCCAGCAGGTCCGTGTTGAAGCGCTTGCCCTTGTCCTGGACGGACACGTTCTTGTAGCGCTCGCGCAGCTCGGCGATCTTCTCGACCGCCGTCTTGATGGTCTGCTCCGTACGGAACACCATCACGCACGCGTCCATCGTCTCCTGGAGCTCCAGACGCAGGTCGGCGACCCGCTCGTTGCCCGTGGAGTTGCGCAGCTGCTCGACGAGGTCGACGACCTGCTGGGCCGGGTTCTCCGGCAGCTCGACGTAGTCGTTCTCGGCCGAGTACTTCGCCGCGGCGATGCCGGACCGCTTGCCGAAGACGTTGATGTCCAGCAGCGAGTTGGTGCCCAGGCGGTTGGCGCCGTGCACCGACACGCACGCGACCTCGCCGGCCGCGTACAGGCCCGGGACGACGGTGGTGTTGTCCGCCAGGACCTCACCCTCGACGTTGGTCGGGATGCCGCCCATGGCGTAGTGCGCGGTGGGCTGGATCGGGATCGGGTCCGTGTACGGCTCGATGCCCAGGTACGTGCGCGCGAACTCGGTGATGTCCGGGAGCTTCGCGTCGAGCTGCTCCGGCGGCAGGTGCGTCAGGTCCAGGTACACGTGGTCGCCGGCCGGACCGCAGCCGCGGCCCTCGCGGATCTCGGTGTAGATGGAGCGCGAGACGACGTCACGGGACGCGAGGTCCTTCATGACCGGCGCGTACTTCTCCATGAAGCGCTCGCCGTCCTTGTTGCGCAGGATGCCGCCCTCACCGCGGGCGCCCTCCGTGAGCAGGATGCCCATGCGCCAGATGCCCGTCGGGTGGAACTGGAAGAACTCCATGTCCTCGAGCGGCAGGCCGCGGCGGTAGCAGGCCGCCTGGCCGTCACCCGTGAGGGTGTGCGCGTTGGAGGTCACCTTGAAGAACTTGCCGGTGCCGCCGGAGGCGTAGATGACGGCCTTGGCCTGGAACACGTGGATCTCGCCGGTGGCGAGCTCGTACGCGACCACACCGGCCGACTTCTTGACGCCGTCCTCCTCGACCAGGAGCTGGTCCAGGACGTAGAACTCGTTGAAGAACTCCACGCCCTCCTTGACGCAGTTCTGGTACAGGGTCTGGAGGATCATGTGGCCGGTGCGGTCCGCGGCGTAGCAGGACCGGCGCACCGGCGCCTCGCCGTGGTTGCGCGAGTGGCCGCCGAAGCGGCGCTGGTCGATGGTGCCGTCCGGGGTGCGGTTGAACGGCAGGCCCATCTTCTCGAGGTCGAGGACCGCGTCGATGGCCTCCTTCGCCAGGATCTCGGCGGCGTCCTGGTCGACCAGGTAGTCACCGCCCTTGACCGTGTCGAAGGTGTGCCACTCCCAGTTGTCCTCTTCCACGTTGGCGAGCGCGGCGGCCATGCCGCCCTGCGCGGCGCCCGTGTGGGAGCGGGTCGGGTACAGCTTCGTCAGCACGGCCGTGCGGCTGCGCTTCGTCGCCTCGATGGCGGCGCGCATGCCCGCGCCACCCGCGCCGACGATGACGGTGTCGTACTTGTGGATCTTCATTGGTTTCGCCTCAGCCCCGTTGCCTAGCGGATGTTCGGGTCGAAGGTGAAGATCACCAGCGTGCCCAGAAGGATGGTGAACACCGTGGCGGTGTAGAGCAGGCCCTTCAGCCACAGCCGCGTGTTGGCGCGCTCCGCGTAGTCGTTGATGACGGTACGCAGACCGTTGGCGCCGTGCAGCATGGCCAGCCACAGCATCAGCAGGTCCCAGACCTGCCAGAACGGGGAAGCCCACCGGCCGGCCACGAAGGCGAAGCCGATCTTGGAGACGCCGCCGTCGAGCACCAGCTGGATCAGCAGGTGGCCGATGACGAGGACGACGAGCACGATGCCCGAGAGGCGCATGAAGAGCCACGCGACCATCTCGAAGTTGCCACGGGTCGAGCGCGGGGTCTTGCCCGTGCGCTTGCGCGGGGCCTCGATGTACGGCGCCGGGTTGTCGACGTCGTACAGGGAGGCACCCTCGACGTCGCCGATGACCTTGGCGGAAGAAGTGTCAGAAGACATGCGTGTCACTTCCCGAACAGTTCAAGGTAGGCGTGGCTGAGAACGGGGTAGATGGCCCCGATCATCAGCGCGATCCAGATGCCCACGACGTACCAGAGCATGTGCTTCTGGTAGCGCGGGCCCTTGGACCAGAAGTCCACTGCGATCACGCGGAGACCGTTGAGCGCGTGGAACAGGATTGCGGCGACGAGGCCGTACTCCAGCAGCGCGACGATCGGCGTCTTGTAGGTAGCCACGACATCGTCGTACGCCTCGGGGGAGACGCGAACGAGAGCGGTGTCGAGGACGTGTACGAACAGGAAGAAGAAAATGAGGACGCCGGTGACTCGATGAGCCACCCAGGACCACATTCCTTCCCGGCCGCGGTACAACGTTCCAGCCGGCACGGAAAACCCTCCGGAAGCGGGGCGGGGGCCAGCCGGCTTCTTTGTCGGTCGGGCCCGGCCGGGTACGGTCCTCCGGCCCCGGACATCGTAGCGACGCTTTGTCGGTTCCTTCGCGCGGGGGCCATCGGTGTGATCAAACAGGCTCGGACGGACTATCCCACAGGGGCGAATAGCCCCATTTCCGCCCCGGTCGGGCCCGGGGGAACCGTCAGCCGATGTGTCAGGTCGCACAGCCGGGCCTGCGCGAGGCGGCGCAGCTCGTCGGCGGAGAGGGAGCGCTCCTCGTCGACGTCGTGCCCCATCCGGCGGCGGATCGCGGCCAGCAGCTGGTCCGCCTGCTCCTCCGGCGTGCGCCCTTCGAGGCAGATCACGAAGGCGTGGCCGAACTTGCGCTCGTACTCCGCGTGGCCCGCGTCGAGGGCCAGTACGGCGGCGTACGGTGCCCCGTGCCCCAGTTCCGCGGGGGACTCGGCGGCCAGCGCCTCCGCCAGGTCCGCCTGCGAGAGGTCGTACGACGCCTCGTCCGCGGCGGCGAGCAGGGCCTCGGAATCGGGGTAAGGGCGGTGTGTCGCGACCCGGTGGGCCCAGCGCCTGCTGCCGCAGCACTGAAGCAGGACCGCTTGGGCGGTCTCGGGGCTCAGGGCGTTGAACCGCGCCAGCCCGGAGCCGTGAGAGGGGTCGGAGCTTCCGCGGGCCTGTGCCGGAAGGTGGCTGGACAGCGGGGGGCTCCTCTGGGCGTGGCGCGGGTGTCCTGTCACGCTATCGACGCGGGGTGGGGTGTGTCGTACGCATTCGGGGAATTCACCCGGAAGTGAGCCGAAAGGATGACGGGAGCATCATGGACACGAACCGAAGAGGGGCCGGGAGCCGGAGACGGCCCGGGAAGGGGAGGGCGGCCGAGGCCGCCACCCCCCACAGGAGAGGCCCCGGCCACCATCCGTCACGGGCTCGTGCGACAAGCCCGTATCCCTCTCAGCGTCCTGAGTGCGTTTTGTGTCACACCTCGCTCCGCGCAGGAATGGTTGCTCGTTGTACAACTCGTGGACGAAGGTGCTTGAAAGCCGTAACGTGCTGATTTGCGCCAGACGTACAGGACAGTGAACGGGTTGGGGACTTTGCTGGGGGACGACGCGGAGCTGACCGCCGCGGTGCTCGCGGCACAGGGCGGCGAAGAAGACGCGTTCCGTGCTGTGTACCGCACCGTGCACCCACGCCTGCTCGGATACGTACGCACGCTCGTCGGTGACGGCGACGCGGAGGACGTGACGTCCGAGGCATGGCTGCAGATCGCCCGCGACCTCGCCTCCTTCACCGGTGACGCCGACCGCTTCCGCGGCTGGGCCGCCCGCATCGCCCGCAACCGGGCCCTCGACCACATCCGCATGCGCGGCCGCCGCCCCGCCATCGGCGGCGACGACACCGAGCTGACCGGCTGGGCCGCCGACTGCGACACCGCGGGCGCCGCGATGGAGTCCCTGTCCACCGGGAGCACCATGGCGCTCATCGCGCAGCTGCCGCAGGACCAGGCGGAGGCCGTCGTCCTGCGCGTCGTGGTCGGCCTGGACGCCAAGAGCGCGGCCGAGACCCTCGGCAAGCGGCCCGGCGCCGTACGGACCGCCGCCCACCGGGGTCTGAAGAAGCTGGCCGAGCTGCTCGGTCCGGAGGCCGCGGAGGGCGGCTTCGAACCGGATCCGGACCGTGAGGGGGGCCGTGCCTCGGACCCCGCCGCGCGCGTCGGCCATAATGCCGGTGGCCAGCCACGGGGCGGCAGGGGCGGGAGGGATCTCGACGCCGTACCCGCTCAGCGCGGCCACGGCGGGGGCCTCGTAGAACAAACCGGTGTGACGCATTCACGTTGGCGGACGCAGAAGGACATGTGATGGCCGACGAGCACGACAGGTGGCTGGACAGAGCCGCCGCGGAGAGACTGCTGCGCGGCGAACCGGTGGAACCTGTGGGACCGGCCGCCGACCCGCGGGCCCGGCGCGAAGCCGCCCGGCTGCGGGCCGCCCTCGACAGCCTCGGACCGGCCGCTGCCGCCGCCGGCGAACTGCCGGGCGAGGCCGCGGCCGTGGCCGCCTTCCGCGCGGCGTACGGCGCCACCGCGTCCTCGTCGGCCGCATCCTCGTCCGCCGCACCCGCGTCCTCGGCGTCCGCGTCTTCGGCCACCGCGTCCTCGGCGCTCCGGCCCGGGGCTGCTGCCCGCTCCGGCGAACCCCTGGTCGACCTCGGCCGCGCCGCCGTCCTGCGCGGGCCGGCACCCCGGCGCGCCCGGGCCGTGAAGTTCGGCCTCGCGGCGGCGCTGGCGAGCGTCGCGGTCGGCGGACTCGCCGCGGCGGCGGGCGTCGGCCTGCTGGACCAGCCCCGGCGCGACACCGCGGGTCCGGGACCCGCCATGTCCGTCAGTGCCGACGGGGAGCCGACCGCGGGCGACGGCAGCGGGGGCTCGACGCTCGACCCGCAACTACGGCCCACCCCCCTCGGGGACGGCGCCGGTCCGACGGCCACCCCGGGCACCTCCCTGCCGCCGGGCGCGGACGGGTTCACGTCACCCGGCGGTGACCTCCTCGGCGGGACCGGTTCCGGGAACTCCGCCACCGGCGGCGCGGGCAGGGACACCAAGGACGGCAAGGACACCGGGGACGGCACCTTCCGGGTGGACGGCGCCCCGGACGGGTCCGGCGACGGGAGCACCGGCCGGGACCGCGACAGCGACCGGGAGAACCAGCGCCGGGCCGTGGACCTCTGCCACGACTACCGGGCCGGGCACCTCAACGACGACCGGCGCGAGCGGCTGTCGCGCCTGGCCAAGGGCCTGGCGCGCATTCCGTACTACTGCGAGGCGCTGCTGGACGGCGTCGTCCACGAGGACGGGCGCACGAACACCCCGAGCGCGCCGGCGGACAGCGGTACGAGTGACGGGATCTTCAGGACTCCGAGCTCGGTTTCCGGGCCGGTCACGTCCCGCCTGTAACACTTTTCGAATCCGTGGCGCAGTACAGAGCGAGCCGACTGGTCATCGGCCGCGCATGAGCCGGGGTTCCCCCCGTACCCCTGGGCTCTGCGCAACCGGCGCGGGCGGGGCACGTTCCCCCGGCCCTGCCCGCGCCTCTCACTTCCCGACCGCGCAGCCCGCCCGGGCCCGGCCTCACCAGTAGACGACGACCTTGTCGCCGACCTGCACCTGGCCGAAGACCGCCGAGAGCTTGCCCTTGTCCCGGACGTTCACACAGCCGTGCGAGGCGCCGGCGTAGCCGCGGGCCGCGAAGTCGGCCGAGTAGTGCACCGCCTGGCCGCCGCTGAAGAACATCGAGTACGGCATGGCCGTGTGGTAGAGCGTGGACGTCCAGTCCTTCTCCTTGCGGTCCACCTTGAAGACGCCCTCACGGGTGGGGGTGTTCTCCGAGCCGAAGCGCACGTCCATCGTGGAGATGATCTTTCCGTCGATCATCCAGGCGAGGGTGCGGCTCTCCTTGCTGATGCACATGACCCGGCCCTCCATGCAGCGCGGGTCGGGCGCGTCCGCCTCGTTGACCGTCGGCGGGTTCAGCTCGTCGGCGGTCGGCTTCTTCGTGGAGTTCTGGATCTTCTTCCAGGTGGCCTCGTCGACCGAACCGGTGGGGTTCAGCCCGTGCTTCGACTGGAAGGACTTCACGGCCGCGGTGGTCTTCGTCCCGTAGAAGCCGGTCGGGGCGACCGACATCAGCTTGAGCTGCTTCAGGCGGGCCTGGAGCTCGCGCACCTGGTCGCTGTCATCGCCGTTGGCCATGATCTGCTTCACCGTCGGCGAAGGAGAGGCGGACGGGGACGCCGAGGCGGAGGCCGACGGGGACGGCGAGGCCGGCTTGTTGTCGGTGGAAGGGGAGGGTTCGGGGGAGGCGGCCGCCGTGGGCGACGAGGGGGCCGAGGAGGCGGAGCCCGCGGACTCCGACGTGTCCGGCCCACAGGCGGTCGCGGCGAGCGCGACGGCGGTGGCCACCCCGAGCGTGCGGAATATGACTCTCTGGCGGTGCATTAGCAGTCCCCCGATTTCTACGTCGTGTATCTAGGTGATGCCTCGCGCGCGCGGAGAGTTGCACGGGGTCGCGGGATGTTGCGCCATTGTGACCAGCAGTCGTCCGCAGCCTTACGAAGCGGGACGGTTGTACCAGCCCGGGGCCCGGTCGCTCTACGTCCCACCGGGGCGGTCTGTGTCACCTGCGGCCCCGAACAGCCGGATGGCCGCTGGGTATATCTGGATTTCCTCTCAACCGACCCATATGCCCGGCCGCTCCGGGGGTTGTGAGTCGGGACACCTCGGAAGGGCGGTCGTCAGGCGCGCCGAACGCGCCGAGCCCGCCACCGCACGGTAGGAGGGAGTCTCCCGGCCGTGCCGGGAGATCACTTCAAGGAGGTCTACGTCCCATGGCGCGTACCGAGAGCGGAATTCCGATCGAACCCGTCTACGGACCCCGCGACCTGACGGGGTGGATCCCGCGGGTCGAGCTGGGGGAACCGGGGGATTTCCCCTACACCAGGGGGATTTATCCCACCATGTACACCGGTCGGCCGTGGACCATGCGGCAGTACGCCGGCTTCGGCACGGCCGCCGAGTCCAACGCCCGCTACCGGCAGCTCATCGCGGGCGGCGGCACCGGGCTGTCCGTCGCCTTCGACCTGCCGACCCAGATGGGCCACGACTCCGACGCACCCCTCGCGCACGGCGAGGTCGGCAAGGTCGGGGTGGCCGTCGACTCCCTCGACGACATGCGGACCCTGTTCGACGGGATCCCCCTGGACCGGGTCTCCACCTCCATGACCATCAACGCGCCCGCCGCCCTGCTCCTGCTCCTCTACCAACTGGTCGCGGAGGAACAGGGCGTCTCGGGCGCGCAGCTGACGGGCACGGTCCAGAACGACGTGCTGAAGGAGTACATCGCCCGCGGGACGTACATCTTCCCGCCCGGACCCTCGCTGCGGCTCACGGCCGACACCTTCCGCTACTGCCGGGCCGAGGTCCCCAAGTGGAACACCATCTCCATCTCCGGCTACCACATGGCCGAAGCGGGGGCCTCCCCCGTGCAGGAGGTGGCCTTCACCCTCGCGGACGGCATCGCGTACGTCCGTACGGCCCTCGAGGCCGGGATGGCGGTCGACGAGTTCGCGCCCCGGCTCTCCTTCTTCTTCGTCGCCCGCACCACCCTCCTCGAGGAGGTCGCGAAGTTCCGCGCGGCCCGGCGGATCTGGGCCCGCGTCATGCGCGAGGAGTTCGGCGCGCGGGACCCGAAGTCGCTGATGCTGCGCTTCCACACCCAGACGGCCGGGGTCCAGCTGACCGCACAGCAGCCGGAGCTGAACCTCGTACGGGTGGCCGTGCAGGCACTGGCCGCCGTCCTCGGCGGCACGCAGTCGCTGCACACCAACTCCTTCGACGAGGCGATCGCGCTGCCCACGGAGAAGTCGGCCCGCCTCGCGCTGCGCACCCAGCAGGTCCTCGCGTACGAGACGGACGTGCCGCACACCGTGGACCCCTTCGCGGGGTCGTACGCGGTGGAGCGGATGACCGGCGACCTGGAGGCGGCCGCGCTCGACCTGATGGGGCAGGTCGAGGCGCGGGGCGGTGCGGTGGCCGCGATCGAGGCCGGCTTCCAGAAGGCGGAGATCGAGCGGAACGCGTACCGCATCGCGCGGGAGACCGACGACGGCGAGCGGGTGGTGGTCGGCGTCAACCGCTTCGCGCTGGAGCAGGAGGAGCGCTACGAGCCGCTGCGCGTGGACCCGCAGATCGAGGCCCGCCAGTGCGCGGCGCTGGCGCGGCTGCGGGCGGAGCGGGACGGGGAGGCGGTGGGGGCGGCGCTCGCGCGGCTGCGGGAGGCGGCCGCGGGGACGGAGAACGTGCTGTACCCGATGAAGGAGGCGCTGCGGGCGCGGGCCACCGTGGGCGAGGTGTGCGGGGCGCTGCGGGAGGTCTGGGGGACGTACGACCCGGCCGGTTCCACGTGGTGACATCCATGGGGTGAAATCCATGTTCTGACAGGTGTGTCCTTGTGGGACACTCCTGCGCATGCTGGGTGTGACAGATCTTCCTACTTATCTCGCCGGCCTGGTGCTGATCGTTCTGCTGCCGGGGCCGAACTCGCTCTACGTGCTGTCCGTCGCCGCCCGCCGCGGGGTGAAGGAGGGCTACAAGGCCGCCTCCGGGGTGTTCACCGGGGACACCGTGCTGATGGTGCTGACCGCGGCGGGCGCGGGGGCGCTGCTCCAGACGAGCCCGCTGCTGTTCACCCTGGTCAAGTTCCTCGGCGCCGGATACCTCGCGTGGCTGGCCGTGGGGATGATGCGGGCCGCCCGGGGGATGTGGCGCGACCGCCGGGCGCGGCAGGAGGAGCTGCTCACCGGTGAGGAACCGGCCGGCGGGATGGAGCGGCCGTACCGGCGCGCGTTGGTGGTGAGCCTGTTCAACCCGAAGGCGATCCTGTTCCTGCTCTCCTTCTTCGTGCAGTTCGTGGACCCCGGCTACGCCTACCCCGCCCTGTCGTTCCTGCTGTTGGGCACGCTGTCCCAGCTGGCGAGCTTCCTGTACCTGTCGACGCTGATCTTCACCGGGACCCGGCTCTCGGCCGCCTTCCGCCGCCGCAAGCGGCTGTCGGCCGGGGCCACCTCGGCGGCGGGCGTGCTCTTCCTGGGGTTCGCGGCCAAGCTCGCCGTCGGCTGAGGCCCGTCGGCCGGGCCCTCAGCCGAGGACGCGGCGCAGCCGCCGGGCTGCGCGCCGCACCGCCCGGCTGCGGGGCAGGAACGACAGCTGAGCGGGGATGCCGCCGGGCAGGCCCAGCGCGGTCAGCCGGCGCCGGGTGAAGTACCGCCGGGTGCGGTCGGTCAGGTGCCGGGACAGGTAGGCCTCGGCCAGGGGCCGGCGCGCGGCGAGGATCTGCGGCTGCATGGTGAAACCGACCGCCGTCAGCAGCCCGGCCGGCTCGGCACGGACGTGCTCCGGCGTCGGGGGAGTCCAGGCGCGCACCGCCTCGGCGTCCGCCAGGTCGGGGAGCAGGGCGTCCACCAGGGCGAGCGGCACCCGGTTGCTGTTGGGGTACGGGGTCAGGCGGGCCAGTACGGCGTCCGTGCCGGTCCGTGCCACGGGGAGCCCGTACAGCGTGGCGGCGGTCAGCAGCCCGGTGGAGAAGCAGCCGACGACCAGGGCCGGGCGCAGCCGCTGGTAGAGGGTCTCGGCCAGGCACGGCTCGTCGACCACGATCAGGCGGGCGCCCAGCCGCCCGGCCTCCTCCTGCGCGCGGCGGGAGTATGCGGCCGGGGCGCTGGGGTGCGCTTTGAAGACCAGGTCGGTGTGGCCCAGGGCGTGCGCGCCGCGGACCATCGAGACGTGGAGCTCCTCCTCCTGGTCCGGGGTCATGAGGTCGAGCGCCGAGAGGTACTGGCCGAGCAGGAGGGCGGGGGACTCGACGGCGCCGTCCGGGCCGGTGTCCGGCGAGGGCAGTTCCGCCAGCACCTTCACGAACGCCTCCGACGGGACCAGTTCGACCCGCACCCCGAACTCGGTCAGGAGCAGCGGCTCCAGCCCGGGGACGAGGTCCAGGTGCAGGACGCGCCGCACGCGCATGCCGAGCTGCGGGTCGAGGCGGATGCGGGTGGGTCCGTAGCTCATCAGGCCGTCGGCGTACACGTCGACGGCCGCGCCCGGGAAGAGGCGGCACAGGGCCTGCGCGGGCGGCACCTGGAGGGACTCCACGATCAGTTCGACGCGGTCCTCGCCCAGGTTCCACAGGGCGCGCAGCTGCCGTTCCCACAGCGGGACGTCCTCGGGGCGGGGGGTCCAGGTGCTCGGGTGCTGCGGTTCGATGACGCGGTTCCAGTCGAGCACCTCGTCGAAGCGGGGGCGCAGGGTATCGAAGCCCGGCATGTCGGCGAGCCCGGGGCTGACCTCGGCGGTGACGGCGTGGTTGCTGGTCAGCAGGATGCGGCGGCCCGACGGCGGGAAGGCGCCCGCGTCGATTCCGGCGGCCAGGGTGGCCGCGCCGTAGAGGGTGGAGGCCAGGAAGAGCTGGGTGGGCATCAGCAGTTCGCCCCCGGGGCGGTCGTGCGGCGGCGGCCGCGCACGCGGCGCAGCAGGGTGGAGCGCTCCGCGTCCATCGAATCCAGGACCCGGTCCAGAACGTCCTGGGGCATGCGGCCGAGCGCCGCCGTGCTCATGGCACGGAGTTTCCTGGCCACGTCCGGTTCGAACCTCTCGATGGATCCGAAATGATGGGCGATGATCGCGCAATAGGTCCGGACGGCTTTCGGGAGCAACAGGGCGGATTCTGTGTCCGACGCGGTGTCCGAGAGCACTTGATCGAATGCGCGGATGAAATCGAGCCGGCGTTCGTCGCCGATGTGCGTCAATGAGGTGGCGACCCCGCGCCGGTAGAAGGTTCCGGGCATTCCGATCGCCGCGAAGGATGCGGCCTCCCGGTGCAGCCGCCAGATCCACGGCCGGTCCTCCGCCGTCCGCAGGCCGTCGGTGAAGTGCAGCAGCCCGCGGTCCAACAGCCGCCGGTGGTACATCCCGGCCCAGGCGTACGGATAGTCCACCGAGGTGGCCCGGTCGGCGGGCAGGATCGCGGTGCGCGGATCGGCGACGACCGACTGGGGGCCGTAGGGGACGCGCTGCACGGTGCGCGACCTGCCCGTGCACTTCACATGATCGGTACGGACGAAATCGCAGCCCAGGGCCTCTATGGCGGCCAGGGTGCGGGCGAGGTGGCCGGGGGCCAGCCAGTCGTCCCCGTCCAGGAACGCGAGGTATTCGCCGTTCGCCGCGTCCAGGCCCGTGTTCCGGGCGGTGGCCAGGCCGCCGTTGCGGGCGTGCCTGAGGTGCACCGCCCCGGGCAGCTCGCGCGCCGCCCGCTCGAGCAGGTCCGGCGTCCCGTCCGTCGAGCAGTCGTCGACGAGCAGGAATTCGAAATCGTCCCGGGCGTTGAGTTCGAGACTCTTCAGGGCGTCCGGTGCATATGTCTGCACGTTGTAGAACGGCACGACGACAGAGAGCTTGGGCACCCGTGAGACATTAGGACGCCGCCCGGCATTCACCGTGACCCCGGTGCGGATTCCATGTGAACGGCGCGCGGCGGCCCCGTTAACCCGCACGCTTTCGTGTTCCGTCGGTGCGTTGTTAACCCGCTGTTGTGCGCTCGTTGGGCCGATCACCGAAATTGCGCAATAGCTTCTGCCGCGTGCCAGAACGCAAACGCGTCGCCGTTATCGCCGATTCCGACACGCGATGGAAATGGGGTGCCCTCACCGCCCGCCGTCTCGTGCCCGACCACCAGCTCGCCGGATTCCTGCTGCGCGGACGCGCCACACCCACCGCGCGCCAGCTCGGCGAGGTGGGCGTCCGGGGTGACCGGCCGGCCGAGGTGACCTGCGCGCACTTCCTCGCCGAGATCGGGCGGGAGCGCTATGACGTGGTCGTCCTCGCCCTCGTCGGCGGGGCCGTCCAGGCCGTCCTGCACGGGGCCCGCGCCCTGTGGCCCGAGCCGTCGGGCCGGCCCGTCCTGGTCACCGGGTACGTGGGCGTCGTGTACGAGAAGCTCGCCGACGGGCTGCTGCTGCGGCACGGCGCCGACCTCGTCCTGGCCAACTCCCGCCACGACGCGGAGCGGTTCCGCGCCGTGTACGAGGGGGTCGGCGCGGACCCGGGAGCGGTCACCGAGACCGCGCTGCCCTTCCTCGGCGGGGCGCCGTACGAGCCGGCCGGACTGCGGACCCGCACGGTGGTCTTCGCCGTCCAGCCCTCCGTGCCCGACAGCCGCGCCGACCGCGTGTACCTGCTGGAGCGGGCGGCGGGCCACGCGCGGCTGCACCCGGACCGCGAGGTGCTGGTCAAACTGCGCAGCCGCCCCGGCGAGCACACCACGCACCTGGAGGAGCAGCCGTACCAGCGGCTCGCCGCCAAGCTCCCCGGCGGGCTCCCGCCCAACTGCCGGCTGGTGTACGGGAACATGGGCGAGGTCCTGGACGGCACCGACCTCCTGGTCACCGTCTCCTCCACCGCCGCCCTGGAGTCCCTGCACCGTTCCATCCCGACGGCCGTCCTCACCGACCTCGGCATCCGCGAAGCGCTCGGCAACCACCACTTCCTCGGCTCGGGCTGCCTGGCCTCGTGGGACCAGCTCGACGCGGGGCTGCTGCCGCAGGCCGACCGGGAATGGCTGGCGGCCCAGGGCGTCCTGCCGGCCCCGGCGGCGCCGGACGCCACACCGCCCCCTCCGGCTGCGCAGGACGCCGCACCCGCACCGGCCGGCGGCCGCGTCCCCGCCGGGTCCGCGACCGACGCCGGGGGCGGGGATGCCTACGCCGGGGGCGGGGATGCCCACGCCTCGGGCGGGGATGCCCACGCCGGGGGCGGGGATGCCTACGCCGGGGCCCGGGCGAAGGTCGCCGCGCTGCTGGCCGAGCCCGTCCTGCCGTCGCCCGACCCGTACTACACGCTCACCACCGCCCCCCGGTACCTGCCAGGCATCCTCGCCCGCCAGCACCTGGCGCCCGACGGGACCCCGCTGCCCGGCGCGGTGCGCGGGACGGCGGGGCAGTCGCGGCTGCGCCGCAGGCTCCGCGCCCACCTGCGCGAGGCCGCCCGCGGTGCCTACCGGCACGGAGTGCAGCGCGTGGCCCCCGTGATCCGCCGGATGGGGGAGCTGTGAGCCCCCGCGTCCTCGCCGTCGTGCCCGCGCGCGGCGGCTCCAAGGGGGTCCCCGGCAAGAACCTCGCCGAGGTCGCCGGAACCCCGCTCGTCGCCCGCGCCGTCCGGGCCTGCCTCGCCGCGCCGACCGTCACCGACGTCGTGGTCTCCACCGATTCCGCGGCGATCGCCGCCGCCGCCCGTGTCGCGGGCGCCGGCGTCGTCACCCGTCCCCGCGCGATCTCCGGCGACACCGCGAGCAGCGAGGCCGCCCTGCTGCACGCCCTCACCGCCTTCGAGGAACTGCACCGCGTCGGCGTGGACGTGGTCCTCCTCGTCCAGTGCACCAGCCCCTTCCTGGCCGCCTCCGACGTCGAGTCCGTCGCCGCGGCCGTCGCCTCCGGGGCCGCCGACTCCGCCCTGACGGTGGCCCCCTTCCACGGCTTCCTGTGGCGGGAGGGCCCCGACGGCTCCGGCACCGGGGTCAACCACGACACGGCGTACCGCCCCCGGCGCCAGGACCGGCCCCAGGACCTGCTGGAGACGGGCGCCGCCTACGCCATGGACGCCGCCGGCTTCCGCACCGCCCGCCACCGCTTCTTCGGGCGCACCCTCCCCGTCGCCACCGACCCCGCGCGGGTCCTGGAGATCGACGACCCGCACGACCTCGAGCGCGCCCGGCTGCTCGCCCCGCTGCTCGACGTACGACCCGGCCCGCAGCCCACACCCCACGCGCCACCCGCCACCCCCGCTCTCGCACCCCCGCACCGAAGGACGTCCCCTGCCATGACCGCCTCCCCCGACAGCCGCCTGCGCACCTTCGGACCGCGCACCGCGGGCCCCGGCCGGCCCGTGTACGTGGTCGGTGAGATCGGCATCAACCACAACGGCGACCTCGCCCACGCTCTCGCCCTGATCGACGCCGCCGCCGACGCCGGCTGCGACGCAGTGAAGTTCCAGAAGCGCACCCCCGAGATCTGCACCCCGCGCGACCAGTGGGACATCGAGCGCGACACCCCCTGGGGCCGGATGACCTACATCGACTACCGCCACAAGGTGGAGTTCGGCGAGGACGAGTACCGCGCCATTGACGAGCACTGCGCCACCCGCGGCATCGACTGGTTCGCCTCCCCGTGGGACACCGAGGCCGTCGCCTTCCTGGAGAAGTTCGACCTCCCCGCCCACAAGGTGGCCTCCGCCTCGCTGACCGACGACGAGCTGCTGCGCGCCCTGCGCGCCACCGGCCGCACGGTCGTCCTCTCCACCGGCATGTCCACCCCGAAGCAGATCCGCCACGCGGTGGAGGTGCTCGGCAGCGACAACATCCTTCTGTGCCACGCCACTTCGACGTACCCGGCCAAGGCCGAGGAGCTCAACCTGCGGGTCATCCACACCCTCCAGGAGGAGTACCCCAACGTCCCGATCGGCTACTCCGGCCACGAGACGGGCCTGCAGACCACCCTGGCCGCCGTCGCCCTCGGCGCCGCCTTCGTCGAGCGGCACATCACTCTCGACCGCGCCATGTGGGGCTCCGACCAGGCCGCCTCCGTCGAGCCCGGCGGCCTGGCCCGCCTGGTCCGCGACATCCGCACCATCGAGACCGCCCTCGGCGACGGCGTCAAGCGGGTCTACGACTCGGAGCTCGGCCCCATGAAGAAGCTCCGCCGGGTGCAGGGCGAGCTCGCCGCCGTCTGAACCCGGTCCGGTCCCCGGTCCGCCGCCGCGTACGAGATCCGTCCCCAGCCGAGGAGTACGTGATGCCCGCTCCAGCCCTCACCCTCGCGTTCGTCGAGAGCCCGGTCCAGCTCCTGAACGTGCTGGAGTGGGCGTACGCCCCCGGTGGGCCCGTCCCGCTGCTCGACGGCGTCCCGCCGCAGCCCCCGCGCGGTACGGGCGGCCCGGGAACGGCGCCGGCACCGCGGATCCGGATCGTCGTCCTGCCCCCCACCGACCCCATGTCCCGCGGCCAGCTGCGCCGGATGGCGGCGCTCGCGCGTGACGAGGGGCACGAGGTCTGCTGGCAGGAGGCCCGCGGGGGCCGGCTCGCACCGCTGAAGGCGCTCGCCGCCCTGGCGGGCGACGTGCGCGCGGCGCGCACGGTCGTCGTCGGCGACCCCTTCTCCCGCTACGTCCAGCTGCTGCTCACCCTGGTGCGGGCCGAGCGGCTCGTGGTGGTCGACGACGGCACGGCCACCATGGAGTTCATCGCCCAGACGGCCCGCGGCGAGCGCCTGGTCCGCTGGCACCGCGTCGGCGGCGGCGGGCCGGCCGGCCGGGCGCGCGAACTGGCGTACGCCCCGGTCTCGGCGACCGCCCGGCGCCGCTTCACCCCCGCCGAGGGCGGCGACCGGCGCGTCGAGGTCTTCAGCTCGATGCCCGTCACCGCCCACGGCGCGATGACGCTCCGGACCAACGCCCTCGCCTGGACCCGGGCCCGCTTCGGCCCGCCGCGCCTGACCAAGGGCACCGACCTGGTCGGCACCTCGCTCGTGGAGACGGGCGTCGTGGACCCTGCCTGCTACCTGGACGCGGTACGCACCCTGACCCGCGTGCACGGCGCCACCCGCTACTTCGCGCACCGCAGGGAGGCCCCGGGGAAACTGCGCGCGCTGAGCGCGGCGACCGGGCTGGAGGTCGTGCGCCCGGACCTGCCGCTGGAGCTCGTCGCGCGGCGCGGTCCGGTCGGCCGGACCATCGTCAGCTTTCCGTCCACGGTCGTCCACACCCTGCCGTACGCGCTGACCGGCACCGGTGTGACCGTCGCCGTATGCGATATCGACCCGGATTGGCTCACCGGGTCCGCCTCGCCGCGCGCCCGCGGCTTCCTCGCGGGGGTCAGCGACAGCGCCAGCGGTGTGCGCAGACTGCCCGCTCAGGCGGCTCCCGCGGCCGGATGAGCGGGCGAGTGTACCCCCGCGTGCATCCGGTCATGCGTCCAGAGGCCGGGATTCTTTCCCCTAACGGCATGAACTTTTCGTGATCCTCAGCCAGTTGGGCCATTGGTGCGCCTACCCTTCAACAGGTGAACCAGTTGATGTCCCGCGAGTCCCAGACCGCCCAGCCCGCCGTGTCCGAGCGGCCCGAGCTGCCCGGCAAGCTTCCGGATCACCTGCGTGCCGAACTGATCGCCTTCCGCCGGGACTTGCACATGCACCCGGAACTCGGGCACCAGGAATTCCGCACCACGGCGGCGATCAAGGCCCGGCTCGAACAAGCCGGCCTGCGCCCACGGGTGCTGAACTCCGGAACCGGCCTGATCTGTGACGTGGGTACCTGGGACGGCATGCGGCCGATGCTGGCCCTGCGCGCGGACATCGACGCCCTTCCCATTCCGGATGCCAAGACGCACGTCTCGTACCGTTCGACCTTCCCGGACCGCGCCCACGCCTGCGGCCACGACGTGCACACCGCGATCGTCCTCGGCGCCGGACTGGTCCTCGCCGAACTCGACCGCCAGGGCCTGCTGCCCCGCCCCGTGCGCCTGCTGTTCCAGCCGGCCGAGGAGGTGCTCCCGGGCGGGGCGACCGAGGCCATCGAGTCCGGGGTCCTGGACGGCGTGGGGAAGATGATCGCCGTGCACTGCGACCCGCGGGTCGACGCCGGGCGGATCGGGCTGCGGCCCGGCCCCATCACCTCCGCGTGCGACCGGCTGGAGGTCAGCCTCTCCGGCTCCGGCGGGCACACCGCGCGCCCGCACCTCACCACCGACCTGGTGACGGCCGCCGCCCGGGTGGCCGTCGACGTCCCGGCGCTGCTGGCCCGCCGGATGGACGCGCGCTCGGGCATGTCGGTCACCTGGGGCCGGATCGAGGCCGGGCACGCCTGCAACGTCATCCCCATGCACGCCGAGCTGTCCGGGACCGTGCGGTGCCTGGACCTCAACGCCTGGCACGAGGCGCCGGACATGATCCACGCGGCGATCGACGAGGTCGCGACGATGCACGGGGCGAAGTTCGAGATCAACCACGTCCGCGGGGTCCCCCCGGTGGTCAACGATCCCGTGATCGCCGAGCTGCTGCGCGAGGCGATGACCGTCCGCTGCGGCGCCGGGTCGGTGGAGGACACCGAGCAGAGCCTGGGCGGCGAGGACTTCTCCTGGTACCTGGAGCACGTCCCGGGCGCCATGGCCCGCCTCGGGGTCCGCCGGCCGGGCGACACCGCCAAGCACGACCTGCACCGGGGCGACTTCGACGTGGACGAATCCGCGATCGCCGTCGGCGTCGAGTTCTTCACGGCCGCCGCCCTGCTGGACGGGCGGCGCGCGGGCGCCGTCAGGTAGGCCGCCGGGGGCGCGGGGCCGCCGGGGAGCGGCCCGCGGGCGCGTCCGGCGGAAATCTCGCTACCCCATCCGCGCGTCTCGCGTCGGACGTGTCCAGCCCTTGGTACACAAGGGCTGGGCGCGTGAGCAGTTACCGATCGGTCACTGTCCGGTTCGCGACGATCCGATAACGACTCATGAACGGGCCTTTAACTGACATCTACGCGCGTTACGATCGCGGCGAAACCAGCGCCGGTCGTGGCGCTTCGGTCAGGTTTTGAAGGAGCCTCCCCTTGCGCCGGATCACCAGGATCGCCACCGTGGGCCTCGCGTCCGCTGCGCTGGCCCTCTCGGCCACCGCCTGTGGCGGTAAGAAGTCGTCGGACACCGGATCCTCGGACTCGAAGGACGCCAGCGCCGCCATCGCGTACGACATCGGTGGCCGCGGCGACCAGTCGTTCAACGACGCCGCGTACGCCGGTCTGCAGAAGGCCGAGTCGGAGCTGAAGATCAAGGGCGCCGAGGCGGAGCCCACCGACGGCGAGGGCGAGGCCGACAAGGTCCAGCGCCTCACCGAGCTGGCCCGCAAGGGCAACAACCCGGTCATCGGCGTCGGTTTCGCGTACGCCCCGGCCATCAAGAAGGTCGCGCCGAAGTTCCCGGACACCACGTTCGGCATCATCGACGACACCTCGGTGACCGGCCCGAACATCGCCAACCTCGTCTTCAACGAGGAGCAGGGCTCCTACCTGGCCGGCGTCGCCGCCGCCAAGGTCTCCAAGACCGGCACGGTCGGCTTCATCGGCGGTGTCGAGGTTCCGCTGATCAAGAAGTTCGAGGCGGGCTTCACCCAGGGCGTCAAGGACACCAACCCGAACGCCAAGGTGCTCTCCCAGTACCTGACCCAGCCGCCGAACTTCGACGGTTTCGCCAAGCCCGACCTCGGCAAGGCCGCCGCGCAGGGCCAGCTCGACGCGGGCGCCGACGTGGTCTACGCCGCCGCCGGTCTGGCCGGCTCCGGTGCCATCGAGGCCGCCTCGGCCAAGGGCAAGTGGGCCATCGGCGTCGACTCCGACCAGTACAACCAGGCCGGTCTGTCGAAGTACAAGGACTCCATCCTGACCTCGGTCACCAAGGACGTCTCGGACTCCGTCTTCGACCTGATCAAGTCGGTCAAGGACGGCAAGCCGGCCACCGGTGAGATCCGCTACGGCCTGGACAAGGACGGCGTCGGCCTGGCCGACTCCAACCCGAAGTACAAGGAGATGGCCGACGTCATCGCCGCGGTGGAGAAGGCCAAGGCCGACATCATCGCCAAGAAGATCACCGTCAAGACCGCGCCGTAAGGCCGTCTGCGACAGGTAGTTCTTGGTCTCCGGGGTCCGGGCAGCGGTCTCTATCGCTCCCGGGCCCCGAACCGCGTTCGTCAATTCCACACGCCCGTGTTGCTTGTGGCCAGTTGGCCTCAAGTTTTCACTTCCGACAGTGCTACGCGCGTAGAAGCATCGTGGACGCGATACTTTCACTCCCCGCCCTGTCCCCCTGCCTCCCGCTCCTTCCGCGCCAAGGAGAGTGCGTCATCAACGCGTCCAGCCCGCCCCCCGCCGTAGAACTGCACGGCATCACCAAGCGCTTCCCCGGCGTCGTCGCCAACAAGGACATCGCGATCACCGTCCGCAAGGGCACGGTCCATGCCTTGATCGGCGAGAACGGCGCCGGCAAGTCGACCCTGATGAAGATCCTCTACGGCATGCAGAAGCCGGACGAGGGCACCATCGCCATCGACGGGGAGCAGGTCTCCTTCCACAGCCCCGGCGACGCCATCGCCCGCGGCATCGGCATGGTGCACCAGCACTTCATGCTCGCCGACAACCTCACCGTCCTGGAGAACGTGGTTCTCGGCGGCGAGAAGCTGTACGGCATCGGTGCCAAGGCCCGTAGGAAGATCAAGGAGATCTCGGACGCCTACGGCCTCGGGGTGCGTCCCGACGCCCTGGTCGAGGACCTGGGTGTCGCGGACCGCCAGCGCGTGGAGATCCTCAAGGTCCTCTACCGCGGCGCCAAGATCCTCATCCTCGACGAGCCGACCGCCGTGCTCGTGCCGCAGGAGGTGGACGCCCTCTTCGACAACCTGCGCGAGCTCAAGGCCGAGGGTCTGACCGTCATCTTCATCTCGCACAAGCTGGGCGAGGTGCTGAAGGTCGCCGACGACATCACCGTCATCCGGCGCGGTACCACGGTCGGCACCGCCGACCCGAAGACGGCCACCACCAAGCAGCTCGCCGAGCTGATGGTCGGCTCCGAGCTCCCCTCGCCGGAAACCCGCGAGTCCACGGTGACCACCACCCCGATGCTCCAGGTCGCAGACCTGCGGCTGGCCGCGGTGGACCCGGACGGCATCGTGCGCGAGGTGCTGGCCGGCATCGACTTCACCATCCACAAGGGTGAGGTGCTCGGCATCGCCGGCGTCGAGGGCAACGGCCAGACGGAGCTCATCGAGGCCCTCATGGGCATGAGCATCCCGGACGGCGGAACGATCACGCTGGACGGCACCGACATCTCCACGGCCGCGACGCGCAAGCGCCGCGAGGGCGGCATCGGCTACATCCCCGAGGACCGGCACCGGCACGGCCTGCTGCTCGAGTCCCCGCTGTGGGAGAACCGCATCCTCGGCCACGTCACCGAGGCGCCCAACTCCAAGCGCGGCATCCTCGACCCGAAGGCGGCGCGCAAGGACACCGAGCGGATCGTGCGCGAGTACGACGTCCGCACGCCCGGCATCGAGGTCACCGCGGCCTCGCTCTCCGGCGGCAACCAGCAGAAGCTGATCGTCGGCCGCGAGATGAGCCACAACCCGAAGTTCCTCATCGCCGCCCACCCCACCCGCGGTGTGGACGTCGGCGCGCAGGCGCAGATCTGGGACGCGATCCGGGAGGCCCGCCGCGAGGGCCTGGCCGTCCTGCTCATCTCCGCGGACCTGGACGAGCTCATCGGCCTGTCCGACACCCTGCGGGTGATCTACCGCGGCCGCCTGGTCGCGGACGCCGACCCGGCGACCGTCACCCCGGAGGAGCTCGGCACCGCCATGACGGGCGCCGCCTCCGGGCACCTGGAAGCAACCGACAACCACTCCGCCACCGGTACCGAGCCCGGTACCGCTGCACCGGAGGACGAGGCCCGATGAAGAAATTCGACAAGGACCGGCTGCTCCTCGGCCTGGCCGGGCCCGTGCTCGCCCTGGTCAGCGCCTTCCTGCTGACCGTGATCGTGCTCGCGGCGACGGGCATCGACCCGATCGAGCCGCTGCGCCTCATGGTGGAGAACGCCGCCTACGAGGACGTCCAGGTCCTCATCGTGAACCAGGCCGGCACGTACTACCTGGCGGCCCTGGCCGTGGCCATCGGCTTCAGGATGAACCTGTTCAACATCGGCGTCGACGGCCAGTACCGCCTCGCGGCGATGCTCTCCGCCGTGGTCGGTGCGGCCGTGGCCCTGCCGGGCCCGCTGCACCTGCTGCTGATCATCTTCGTGGCGATGCTCGTCGGTGCCTTCTGGTCCGGCATCGCCGGTGTGCTCAAGGCCAAGCGCGGGGTCAGCGAGGTCGTCTCCACGATCATGCTGAACGCCATCGCGACCAGCCTGATCGCCTGGATGATGCTGCCCAAGAACCTCGGCGTGCAGCTGGAGGGCTCCAACGACCTGACGACCGGCGACATCGCCGAGTCGGGCTGGTTCCCGGCCGTGTCCCTCGGCGACGGGCTGGAGATCTACGGCTTCACCTTCGTGGCCTTCGCCCTCGGCATCGTCTACTGGTTCGCCCTCAACCGGACCCGCTTCGGCTTCGACCTGCGCGCCACCGGTGCCAGCGAGTCCGCCGCCCAGGCCTCCGGCGTCGACGCCAAGAAGATGATCATCACCTCGATGCTCATCTCCGGCGCGGTCGCGGGTCTCGCCGGCATGCCGCAGCTGCTGGGCGAGACGCACACCTACAACCTGGCCTTCCCGGTCGGTGTCGGCTTCACCGGCATCACCATCGCGCTGCTCGGCCGCAACAGCCCGGTCGGCATCCTCTTCGCCGCGTTCCTGATGGCCTTCATCGACAAGGCCTCGGCCTCGCTCGACCAGGCCGGCTACGCGAAGGAGATCGGCACGATCATGAAGGGCCTGATCGTGATCGCGGTCGTCGTCTCGTACGAACTCGTCCGCCGCTACGGCATCCGGCGCCAGCAGCAGAAGGTCGGCGAGGAGCTCGCCGCCGGGCACGCCCTCAAGACCGACAAGGAGGTCGCGGCGTGAGCACCAGCACTGTCTCCGCGACGGCTGCCGCCCCGAAGAAGTCGGCCGGCCGCAAGAAGCTCACCCTCCCCTGGATCATGCTGATCATCGCGGGCGGCCTCGCGCTGGTCTCGCTGGTCCGCCTGATCAGCGGAGCCAACGACCTGACCTCGGTGGGCCAGGTCTCGGGCGCGCTGTCCCTCGCCGTCCCGATCGGCCTCGCCGGCCTCGGCGGCCTGTGGGCCGAGCGTGCGGGCGTCGTCAACATCGGCCTCGAGGGCATGATGATCCTCGGCACCTGGTTCGGTGCCTGGGCCGGCTACCAGTGGGGCCCGTGGACCGGTGTGCTCGTCGGCATCGCCGGCGGCGCGGTCGGCGGCCTGCTGCACGCGATCATCACCGTCACGTTCAACGTCAACCACATCGTCTCCGGTGTGGCCATCAACATCCTGGCGCTGGGCTTCACCCAGTACCTGTCGAACTTCACCTTCGCGGACGCGCCGGGCGGCTCCTCCAAGCAGTCGCCGCAGGTCGAGCCGATCTACAAGATCACCGTGCCGGGGTTGTCCGACTGGATGTCCGACCTCCAGGGCAAGCACTGGTTCTTCGTCTCGGACCTCGCCGGCGTCATCGGCGGCCTGGTCACCGAGCTGTCGCTGCTGACCATCGTCGCCCTGCTGCTGATCCCGGGCACCTGGTGGGTGCTGTGGCGGACCACCTTCGGCCTGCGGCTGCGCTCCTGCGGTGAGAACCCCATCGCGGCGGAGTCCCTCGGCGTCAACGTCTACAAGTACAAGTACATCGCCGTGGTCGTCTCGGGCGCCCTGGCCGGCCTCGGCGGCGTGTACCTGTCCGAGGTCGCCAGCCCCATCTACCAGGAGGGCCAGACCGGCGGTCGCGGCTACATCGGTCTCGCCGCGATGATCTTCGGCAACTGGATGCCGGGCGGCATGGCGCTGGGCGCCGGCCTGTTCGGCTTCATCGACAGCCTCAAGCTGCGCGGCGGCGCCACCAACGTCCACGCGATGCTGCTGCTGATCGCGATCCTGCTGGTGCTGGTCTGCGCCTGGCAGCTGTACAAGAAGAAGTACCTCCAGGCCGGCATCTCGGCGGTCTGCGCGGCCCTGCTCTTCCTCTGGTACGTGCTCACCGACTCGGTGCCCAGCCAGTTCGTGGACGCCGCCCCGTACGTGACCACCCTGCTGGTGCTCGCGCTGTCGGCGCAGCGGCTGCGCATGCCGAAGGCGGACGGCATGCCGTACCGCAAGGGCCAGGGCAAGTGACGAGCGCGCCCACCGTCGACTGGGAGGCCCTGCGCGAGGCCGCCCGGGACGCCATGTCCCGCGCCTACGCCCCGTACTCGGGCTTCCCGGTCGGTGTCGCCGCACTCGTCGAGGACGGCAGGACCGTCACCGGCTGCAACGTCGAGAACGCGAGCTACGGGCTCAGCCTGTGCGCCGAGTGCGGCCTGGTGTCCTCCCTGCAGGCGACGGGCGGCGGCCGGCTGACCCACTTCACCTGCGTCGACGGCCGGGGCGAGATCCTCGTCCCGTGCGGCCGCTGCCGCCAGCTGCTCTTCGAGTTCGGCGGACCGGAACTGCTGGTGGAAACCCCGAAGGGGATCCTCCCGCTGGCGGAGATGCTGCCGCAGGCCTTCGGGCCCGACCACTTGAGATAGCCGTGCCGACGGCCCTTCGCCCCCCGCGGGGCGGAGGGCCGTCCGGTTCCTCTCACCCCCTCTCTCTATGCGCGTAGAAGGAAGCACCTCATGGACGTCATCTCCGTCATCCGGACCAAGCGGGACCGCGGTGAGCTGAGCCCCGAGCAGATCGACTGGGTCATCGACGCGTACACCCGCGGTGTCGTCGCCGACGAGCAGATGTCGGCGCTGGCGATGGCCATCCTGCTCAACGGGATGAACCGGACCGAGATCGCCCGGTGGACCGCCGCGATGATCGCCTCCGGTGAGCGCATGAACTTCGACGCGCTCTCCCGCCCCACCGCCGACAAGCACTCCACCGGCGGCGTCGGCGACAAGATCACGCTGCCGCTGGCCCCGCTCGTCGCCGCGTGCGGCGCGGCCGTGCCGCAGCTGTCCGGCCGCGGGCTCGGCCACACCGGCGGCACCCTCGACAAGCTGGAGTCCATCCCCGGCTGGCGCGCACTGCTGTCCAACGAGGAGATGATGCAGGTCCTGGACAGCACGGGCGCGGTCATCTGCGCGGCGGGCGACGGCCTGGCCCCGGCGGACAAGAAGCTCTACGCGCTGCGCGACGTGACGGGCACGGTCGAGGCCATCCCGCTGATCGCCTCCTCGATCATGTCGAAGAAGATCGCCGAGGGCACGGGCTCCCTCGTCCTCGACGTCAAGGTCGGCAGCGGCGCCTTCATGAAGAACATCGAGGACGCGCGCGAGCTGGCGCGGACCATGGTGGGCCTGGGCACCGACTCCGGCGTCAAGACGGTCGCCCTGCTCACCGACATGTCCACCCCGCTCGGCCTGACGGCCGGAAACGCGCTGGAGGTGCGCGAGTCGGTCGAGGTCCTGGCGGGCGGCGGCCCGGCGGACGTCGTCGAGCTGACCATCGCCCTGGCCAAGGAGATGCTGGAGGCCGCGGGCATCAAGGACGCCGACCCGGCGAAGGCCCTGGCCGACGGCTCCGCGATGGACCACTGGCGCCGGATGATCGCGGCCCAGGGCGGCGACCCGGACGCGGCCCTGCCCGTGGCCCGCGAGCAGCACGTGGTCACCGCCTCGGCCTCGGGCGTCCTGACCCGCCTCGACGCGTACGCGGTGGGCGTCGGCGCCTGGCGCCTGGGCGCGGGCCGCGCCCGCAAGGAGGACCCGGTGCAGGCGGGCGCGGGCATCGAGCTCCACGCGAAGCCGGGCGACACGGTGACCGCGGGCCAGCCGCTGATGACCCTGCACACCGACACCCCGGAGAAGTTCGACTACGCCCTGGCCTCCCTGGAGGGCTCGTACGACGTCGCCCCGGCGGGCACGGCCTTCTCCGCCACGCCGATCGTCCTGGACCGCATCGCCTGACCGCAGGCCCCCCGTCCCGTCGGCGCGGCTCCCCGTCCGGAGCCGCGCCGGCGTCTTTTCACGGGCGCGCCGGGCCGGGCGCCCGATGAGTTCCGGCAGGGCCCGCAGTCATCCCCTCGTGGAGATCGGACGACTCGTGCTGCCCGGACCCGGACCCGATGCGCAGGACACGGCGCGCCTGTGCGCACGGCTGTCGCGGCTGTACGACGGCGGGGCGACGGCGGTGGTCTGCGACGCCACCGCCGTCACCGCGCCGAGCCTGGCCGCCGTGCACGCCCTCGCCCGGCTGCGGCTGACCGCCCGGGCGCACGGCGGGGACTTCGCCGTCACCGGAGCCGCCCCCGCGCTCCGGGCCCTACTGGACCTCGTCGGACTCGTCGAGCTGCTCGGGGAGACCGAAGAGGGGGAACCACCGCGCGGTGTCCAGGAAGGCGTTGAGCCCGATGATCTTGCCCTCTGAGATCTCCAGGACCTGGAGCGCCCACGGGGTGTGGCCCCTCCCGGAGGCCGCCGGCCGGTACTGGCCGAAGGCCGGCATGCCGTTCGCCGTGGTGGGGACCAGGCGGGAACCCTTGCAGCCGATGCCCTGGTTCAGGTGCCAGGCGGCGATGTCCTCGTGGCCCCGCAGCCACAGGTCGAACGGCGGCATCGACAGCACCGCGTCCTCGTGCAGCAGCGCGGTGAGCCGGGAGATGTCGTACGCCTCGAAGGCGGAGAGGTACTGCTCCAGCAGCTTCGCCTGGTCCGCGTCCAGCGGGTCCGCGGCGTCGCTGTCGCGGACGCCGTGCGAGGCCAGCGTGGCCCGCGCCCGCTGCAGCGCGCTGTTCACCGAGGCCACCGTGGTCTCCAGCAGCGTCGCGACCTCGTCGGCCTTCCAGGCCAGTACTTCACGCAGGATCAGCACCGCCCGCTGCTTCGCCGGAAGGTGCTGGAGGGCCGCGACGAACGCCAGCCGCACGGACTCCTTCGCCAGGGCCGTCTCCGCCGGGTCGGCGGTCTGGGGCAGCACCCGGCCGTCGGGGACCGGCTCCAGCCAGGTCACCTCGGGCCGTTCGTTGAGCACGGCGGAGGCCTGGTGCTGCGGCGCCGTCAGATCCATCGGCCGGGCCCGCTTGTTCCCCGCCTTCAGCAGGTCCAGGCAGACGTTGGTGGCGATCCGGTACAGCCACGACCGCAGCGAGGAACGGCCCTCGAACTTCTCGAAGCTGCGCCACGCACGGATGTACGTGTCCTGTACCGCGTCCTCGGCGTCGAAGGACGAGCCGAGCATCCGGTAGCAGTACCCCGTCAGCTCGACCCGGTAGCGGTCCAGCGCGGTGTCCAGGTCCGTCGGTGTGGTCGCGAGGTCACTCATGGTCGGTCGCCGCCCCCAGGTAGGTCCACTCCTTCGGAACCTACCGGAGGGGTCCGACAACGGCAGCCGGAACGGCCGGAGCCACCCGTCAGGTGCCCGGCTTGCGGCCGTACACGTAGACGTCCTCCCCCTTGCCCAGCAGGTTCCAGTACGCCTTCGCGTCGGCGGACCGCATGTTCACGCAGCCGCCCGAGCCGGGCGGGTTCCACATGCTCTTGCCGGTGGAGTGGAAGGCGATGCCGCCGTCGAAGAACTGCGCGTACGGCATCGAGACGTCGTAGAGCGTCGACCAGTGGTCGATGCTGCGGTAATAGATCTTCTTCAGGCCGGTCCGGGTCTCCGTGCCGTCCTTGCCGGTGCGCACCGGGACGGGGCCGTACTTCAGGGTGGCGCCGTCCTGGATCCAGCTGAGCTGCCGCGTCAGGTCGACGCAGGCGATCCGCCCCCGGTCCACCGGGCAGGCGCCGGCCTTGTTGGGGGTGCTGCCCGCCGCCCGCTGGGCCAGCATCGTGCTCATCGTCCGCCAGGTCAGCGGCCCCGCGTACCCCTGGGCCGGGGTGATCCCGTGGCTCGCCTGGAACGTCCTGATCGCCGTGCAGTCGGCCGCCGACTGCCGCCCGTCCGCCGGCCTCCCCAGGAACTGCTCGACCTGCCGCTGGTACGGCCCGGTACTCAGGTTGCAGGAGGCCGCCGCCCGCGCGGATCCGCCCCCCGCCACCACCAACGGCAGCGCCAACGCCACCGCCCCGCCGAACACCGCCGCCGCGCGCACGCGTGTCCCCATGACACCCTCCCCATCCGCCCCGTTTCCGTTCTCCGTGTTGAATGCCCGGAAAATCGGCGCGAGTTGCGTCCGGGAAGGCGTATTTCTGGATTTCGGACGGTTTCCTCAGCGGGCGGCCGCGGCCGAAGCCGGCATGCGCCGCTGCGCGCGGGCCGCGTGGGACCCGTACAGCGTGATCGAGACGACACCGAGCACGGCCAGCAGCGCGATGCCCACGGTGGCCGCCCACCCCGCCGAGTGGTAGGCGAGGGCGCCCAGGGTGCCGCCGGCGCTGGAACCCAGGTAGTACGCCGACTGGTAGAGCGCAGAAGCCTGCGCCCGGCCCGACCGCGCCGTCCGGCTCACCGCGGCCGAGGCCACCGCGTGCCCCGCGAAGAAGCCCGCCGTGATCAGGACCAGCCCGACCAGGATCGCGGCCAGGGACCGGGACAGCGACAGCAGCAGCCCGAGCGCGGTGGTGGTCACGGCCAGGTACAGCGCGCCGCGCCGGCCCATGCGGGCCACCAGCTGACCGGCGGCGGCCGACGAGACCGTACCCACCAGGTAGATCAGGAAGACCGACCCGACCACGCCCTGTCCGAGCGAGAACGGCTCCTCCACCAGCCGGTAGCCGATGACGGTGTAGACGGCGCCGAAGACGGTCATGAACAGCGCGCCGATCCCGTACAGCCGCACCAGGAGCGGATCGCGCAGGTGACCGGCGACCGTACGCCCCACGGCGCGCGGGTTCAGGGACGCCGGGCGGAAGAACCGCGCCCGGGGCAGCAGTACCAGGAACGCCGCCGCGCAGGCCGCCGCCATCAGCCCGACGGTCAGCAGACCCGCCCGCCAGCCGCCGAGCTGCGCCGCCCAGCCGGTGACGAGGCGGCCGCTCATGCCGCCGATGGAGTTGCCCGCCACGAACAGGCCGATCGCCCCGACCAGGGCCTTCGGCTGGACCTCCTCCGCCAGGTACGCCATCGCGGAGGCCGGGATCCCGGCGATCGCCGCGCCCTGGACGGCCCGCAGGGCCACCAGCCACTCCAGGTTCGGCGCAAAGGGCACCAGCAGGCCGACGGCCACGGCCACCACCATCGACCAGGTCATCATGCGGGTGCGCCCGAACCGCTCCGACAGCGCGCTGAGCGGCAGCACGAACAGGGCGAGCGCGCCGGTGGCCGCCGACACCGTCCAGCTGGCCTGGCCCGCCGTCACCCCGAACCCGTCGGAGATCGCGGGCAACAGCGCCTGGGTCGAGTAGAGGAGGGCGAAGGTCGCGAGGCCGGCGGCGAAGAGCGCGAGGCTCATCCGGCGGTAGCCGGGGCGGCCGGGGGTGCGGGGTTCGGGCTGCGGCGACGACGGGGTGGAGGCACCCGGGATGACGGGTGCCCCGGTATGAGCGGGAGGCATACCTCGAAGGTAGGCCCGGGTTTTTGATGCGTCCAATGCACGGATTCGCGATAATCGATCCACTCACGCATCAGCACAGCTCAGGACGGCGCCTGTCAATGAACCGTTACGAAGAAGACGCGTCTGTGACACGTGTGCTGGCCCCGCGCCTCGCGTACTTCGCGGCCGTCGCCCGGCACGAGCACGTCACCCGCGCCGCCCACGAACTGGGCGTTCCGCAGTCGACGTTGTCGCGGGCCATGGTCCGCCTCGAACAGGACCTCGGCGTCACGCTGTTCGCCCGCAAGGGCCGCACCGTAGCCCTCACCACGGCCGGCCGCACCTTCCTGGCCTCCGCCGAACAGGCCCTGGACGGCATCGCCCGCGCCGCCGAATCCGTCCAGCAGGACGCCGACCCGGCCTCCGGCAAGGTCGCCTTCGGCTTCCTGCACACCCTGGGCCCCGAGACCGTACCCGGTCTCATCCGGGCCTTCCGCACGGACCACCCGCGCGTGCGCTTCTCCCTCGTCCAGAACTACGGCGAAGCCATGCTGGAGAAGCTGCGCTCCGGCGAACTCGACCTCTGCCTCACCTCACCCGTCCCGGACGCCCCCGACCTCGCGGCCCGCCGCCTCGACGAACAGCGCCTGCGCCTGGTCGTCCCCGACGACCACCGCCTCGCCGGCCGCAAGCGCATCCGCCTCGCCGAGGCCGCCGAGGAAACTTTCGTCACCCTGGAACCCGGCTACGGCCTGCGCCGCATCACCGACAACCTGTGCGCGGAAGCCGGCTTCACCCCCCGGGTCGCCTTCGAGGGCGAGGAGGCCGAAACCCTGCGCGGCCTGGTCGCCGCCGGCCTGGGCGTGGCCCTCCTGCCACCTCCGGCCGTGGCCCGCCCGGGCGTGGTCGAACTGACGGTCACCGCCCCGCGCGCGGTCCGCGAGATCGGCGTCGCCTGGCTGGACGGCCACCCGGACACACCGCCGGTGGCGGAGTTCAAACGCTTCCTGCTCTCCCGGCGCGGCCGCCTGATCCCCGAACTGGAACCCCCGGCCTGACGCCAGGGCCCGTGAGCCCCGGTAGGGGCGCGGCCCGGCTAGTCCGCGGCCCCGCGCTCGGCCGCGTCCGCGGAGGCCGGCGGGGCAGGCGGGGCAGGCGCCAGCAAGTACCCGGCCTGAAAGCGGGACTTGGCCCCGACGGCCCGCATGATCTCCGCGATGTGCCGCTGGCACGTCCGCTCCGACATGCCCAGCCTCCGGGCGATCACCTTGTCCTCCAGCCCCTCCGACAGCAACCGCACGATCGTCTGGCGCAGTTCGTCCGAGATCGACCGCGCCGCCTCCGGGCTCACCGTCGTCGGGAACGGCTCCGCCCCCAGCCAGGACCGCTCGAAGGCCGCCGCCATGAAGTGCACGACGTTCGGCTCGCGCACCACCAGGGCCGCCCCGCTGCGGTCCGGCACGCCCATCAGTCCCGTGTGGCCGTCGAAGACCAGCATCCGCATCAGCCCGTCGCCCAGCGTCCGCACCTGCGCGCCCAGCGCCGTCACCCGCTCGACGTACGCCGCCGTGGGCCGTGAGTACCGCGCGGTGTGCTGGTAGAGCGTCCGCATCCGGACCCCGCGCGCCAGCAGCGACTCGTCCCTCCCGATCGACTCCTCCAGCGACTCCAGCGGCCGCCCCCCGCCCGGCTGCGAGGTCAGCAGCTCCCGCTC
Organism: Streptomyces sp. NPDC048349; assembly: GCF_040651925.1. Lineage (NCBI taxonomy): Bacteria > Bacillati > Actinomycetota > Actinomycetes > Kitasatosporales > Streptomycetaceae > Streptomyces > Streptomyces sp. NPDC048349. The sequence goes on from NZ_JBEZLA010000038.1 coordinate 62,910, forward strand.
GCACGCCGCGACCAGCTCTGCGATCAGCCCCCGTACCGCGCCCAGGTCCGTCACCAGCTCGAGGCGCCCCGACCCGCTCAGGTCGCGGTGCGCGGACCCCGCCTCGTACGCCGGCACCAGCGCCTCCAGCCGCCCCCGCATTCGGTCCATCTCGTCGTGGGTCTCGCGTACGAGCTGCGCCAGCGGAGCCAGCGCCCGCGCCGCAGCCGCCCGGGGCGCGACCGCGCTCCACCGGTCGGGGCCGCCGCCGGGCGCCCGCTGGAGCAGGTGCGCGGCGGCCAGTTCCGTGATCGCGGCGGCCGCGCGCACGCCGAGGGCCTCGGTGGCCTCGGCCGCGTCAAAGGCGTGCCGCTCGACGGCGTACGCGTAGAGGCGCCGGGCCGCGGGGCTCAGTTCTTCGGCGTGATCGGCTGGCATATGCCTATTCGTCCCGGCCTGTGTCTGTTCGTAAACCCCTCGTATTCCCGCAAGGCGGCAAGACGACCCCTGTCAGGCGGCTATCGGCATATGCCGAAGCGGGCACAGTGGCAGCACGGCGTGAGGGGGGAGCGCGGTATGCGGCAGCGACGCCGTCACGAGGGGCCCGGCGAGGGGCGCAGGCCCGTGGCCGTCCTGCTGAGCCCGCGGCCCGCCGTGGTGGCGGCCGCCCGCCGTGCGGGCGCCCGCACCGTGGTGGTCGCGCCTGATCCACCGGTGCCATCCGACCGTGAGGGGGCGGAGCGGCGGGTACGGACGGACTGGCGCGACCACCGCCTCCTCGTCGCGGCGGTCGGCCGGATCGATGCGGTGCGCCACGGCCGCGCCGCCGTCTTCGGTTTCGACGCCGCCGGAGCCCTCGCCGCCGCCCGGGCCAACGAGGAACTGGGCCTGCCCGGCACCCCCGCCGCAGCCGTGGCTGCCCTCATGGACAAGGCCGCCCTGCGTGCCCGCTCCAACGGCCTGCACCCGGGCCGGCCCGTCTCCTTCGCCCGCTGCGGACGCGCCGAGACCCTCCCGTTCGTCGCCACCCTCATCGGCTACCCCTGCGTGATCAAGCCGCGGGCGGGCGCCGACGGCGAAGGGGTCCGGCTCGTCCACGACGAAGCCGAGGCGCGGGCCGCCGCCGACGGCTACCCCGAGATCACCGACCTGCTCGTCGAGGAGTACCTGGAAGGGCCGGAGCTGACGGTCGAAACCCTCTCCCGCGCCGGACGCCACCGCATCCTGGGCTGGTCCCGGCGCCTGCCCGGCCCCCGCCTCACCGCCGCCGGCCACGACCTGCCGGTCGCCCTGGACCCGGGGACCGCGCAGGCCGTACGGGCCCTCGTACGGGGGGTCCTCGACCTCGCCGGACACCACGACGGCCCCTCCCACACCGAGGTCATCCTCACCGCGCACGGCCCGCGCCTCGTCGAGGCCCACGCCCGCCCCGGCGGCGAGGAGTTCGGCCGGCTGCTGCGGGCCGCCCACGGCACCGACGTGCTCGCCCTCGCGCTCGCCGCCGGGCTGGGCCTGCCCGACCCGGTGCGCAGCCCGCGCGCCACGTACGCCGGGCTGCGGTACGTGGACTTCCCGCCCGGCACCGGCCCCCGCGGGGTCCGGCCGGGGATCGCCGCGGCGCGGGCGGTGCCGGGCGTGCTGCGGGTCCAGCTGGAGATCCCGCCCGGCGCCACCGTCCACCGTGCCCCGACGGGCGGCCTGCACCACGCGTACGTCCTGGCCACCGCGCCGACCGCGGGCGCACTGGCCCGCACCCTGGACCGGGCCGCCGGCCTGATGCGGCCCGCGGACCGGCGGACCGGCCGGCTCCGTCAGCTCCCCCAGCTCCCTCAGCTGCGTCAGCCGGAAGGCTTCGCGTAGTCGGCGAAGCCGGTCCAGTCCAGCGTCACGCAGGGCTCGTCGCCCAGCACCCACGCGTTGTGCCCCGGCGGCACGCGCATGTAGTCGCCGGGGCCGAACTCGGCGCTCTCACCGCCGTCCATCACGACCTTCATGCGGCCGCTCACCACGTACCCGGTGTGGTCGGCCCGGCAGCTGTCCGTCCCGGCCAGCGGCTTGATGTGCTCCGACCACTTCCAGCCCGGCTCGAAGGTGGCGCGCCCGACGGCGCCGTCGCCCGTCTCCAGCAACTGCAGCTTGCCCTTGCCGTCGACGAACGGCCGGGTCTCGTCCGCCTGGTCGAAGCTCTTGGACACCATTTCGGCCATGATCCACCGCCCACGGGAGGAGTACACCCCGAGTCCACTCCTCACGCTACGCGCGAAGGCCGTTCCTCACCGCCGGAGCGAGCGCCCGAATCCCGAGGCCAGCGGCATCCGCAGACCCAGCGGAGGGGGAGCGGCCAGGGCGTCGGTCACCGGCCGCGAGTACCGTCCCGAGCACACCGCGCCCAGGATGAAGTCCACGGCCAGGGCGACGACTTCCGGCTGGTGCTCGCGCAGTCCGTGTCCGTCCGAGTGGACCTCGAACCGGCACGTGGAACGATTCGCCTTCTTGGCCCGCGCGGCCAGCTGAAACGATGCCTCCGGGTCGCTGCGCGCGTCGTTCGTGCCGTGCACGATCAGCACCTGCCGGCCCGAGAGCTGTTTCACCGGTTCAGGGGAGCCCGTCAGGTCAGGAGAGCCCGTCACGGCCGTCGCCCCTAAGCAAGGGGCCAGGGAGACCACCGAGTTGACGGCATCGTGGCCCGCCGCCCGCAGCGCGGCCAGGCCGCCCGCGCCGTACCCGGCCAGGCACACGGGCACGTCCCCGTAGCGCCGTACCGCCTCGTCGGCCGCCCACCCCGCCTGCTCCTCGCGGGAGGCGTCGCCGCCGTGGACGACGGTGTGCGCGACCAGCCCCTCCGCCCCGCCCGCCCGGGCCAGCGCCCGCCCGAGCGGCCGCAGCGGGCCGGGGGAGAATCTGGACGCTCCGGGGAGCAGGAGGACCACACCAGTGACCGTGTATCCCGAGCCGTTCGCTCCGGCTGCCCGCCCCAGGCGGGCCCCGCGCGCCGGCGGCGCATGCTGTGCCATGGCGGAACAGTCTCAGACACCGAGGTGTACGACACCGGTCCGTGCGGTCTCTGTTACATATCGGCGCTCGCGGCCGGGCCCCGCTCTACGCGCGTAGGAGTTAGAGTGCCCAGATGACGAGCGAGACCCCCAACCTGCCGACCCCGGATCAGATCCGCCGCTCCCCGAAGGTGCTCCTGCACGATCACCTCGACGGTGGACTGCGCCCCGGGACCATCCTCGAGCTGGCCCGCGAGGTCGGCTACGAGAACCTCCCCGAGACCGACGCCGACAAGCTCGGCATCTGGTTCCGGGAAGCCGCCGACTCCGGCTCCCTCCCGCGCTACCTGGAGACCTTCGCGCACACCTGCGCGGTCATGCAGACGAAGGAGGCCCTCTTCCGGGTCGCCGCCGAGTGCGCCGAGGACCTGGCCGAGGACGGCGTCGTGTACGCCGAGATCCGCTACGCCCCCGAGCAGCACCTGGAAGCCGGCCTGACCCTCGAAGAGGTCGTCGAGGCCGTGAACGACGGCTTCCGCGAGGGCGAGCGGCGTGCGAAGGCCAACGGCCACCGCATCCGCGTCGGCGCCCTGCTGACCGCGATGCGCCACGCCGCCCGTGCGCTGGAGATCGCGGAGCTGGCCAACCGCTACCGCGACAACGGCGTGGTCGGCTTCGACATCGCCGGCGCCGAGGCCGGGTTCCCCCCCACCCGCCACCTCGACGCCTTCGAGTACCTCAAGCGCGAGAACAACCACTTCACGATCCATGCGGGCGAGGCCTTCGGCCTGCCGTCGATCTGGCAGGCCCTTCAGTGGTGCGGCGCCGACCGCCTCGGCCACGGCGTGAAGATCATCGACGACATCGAGGTCGCCGAGGACGGCTCCGTGACGCTGGGCCGTCTGGCCTCGTACGTCCGGGACAAGCGCATCCCCCTGGAGATGTGCCCGACCTCGAACCTGCAGACCGCCGCGGCCGCCTCGTACGCCGAGCACCCGATCGGCCTGCTGCGCAAGCTGCACTTCAGGCTCACGGTCAACACCGACAACCGCCTGATGAGCGGCACCAGCATGAGCCGCGAGTTCGAGCACCTCGTGGACACCTTCGGCTACACGCTGGACGACATGCAGTGGTTCACCGTCAATGCGATGAAGTCCGCGTTCATTCCTTTCGATGAACGACTGGCCATGATCAACGAGGTCATCAAGCCCGGTTATGCGGAGCTGAAGTCGGAGTGGCTGTTCCAGCAGACCGCCTCCACCAGCGGTTCCGTCTCGGCTTAGGCCACGGCATGACGTACTGAAAGGGCCCGGGAGGAGCAATTCCCGGGTCCTTTCTCATATTTACGGATGTTTGCGGGCGGGGGTTTGAAGTGACTAGTTTGCGGAGCCGCTCAATTCCCCGTCGCAAGGACACGTTTTCATGAAGCAGTCAGCTGCCAAGATCCTCGGTGCCGCCGCTCTCGGCGCCGCCTTCGCCGCCGCAGCCGCCGGTACCGCCTCGGCCGTCCCGGCCGTGGGCCTCGCCGACACGCTGGGCACGGCCACCGGTGCGCTCCAGGGCGTCACCAGCCAGCAGCAGATGAACTCCGAGGAGGGTGGACAGCCGAGCGACCCCACCGCCGCGGTCACCGGCCTGCTGGGCCCGGTCACCGGAGCCCTCAACGGCTGACGCCGCCCCGACGCGAACGCACCCACGGCGGTCGCACGCCCCTTCGACGGGGTGTGTGTGCCGCCGTGCGGTGTGTCACGATCGCCACCAACTGCCCGCCGACGCACGCGGTATGAGGTCCTTGGTCATGCGCATGAAGGTACGAGCGACCGTGGTCGCGCTGGTCCCCGCCCTGCTCCTGGCCGCGGTCGGATGCGGCGGTACGAACGGCCCCGACAGCGCCCCGCCGGGCAAGGGGCCGGACCCCAAGGGCTCCGCGAGCCACGCCTCCGGCGCGCCCGGCGCCCCCGCCCCGGCCTCCCCGGGCGGATCCGCCGCGCCCAAGACCGGCGGCAGCAAGGCGGAGCGGTCCGCGCTGGAACAGGGCGACCTGCCCGGCTACCAGATCTCCGCGCAGGGCAAGAACCCGAACGCCCCGGACGGCCAGCCCCAGGCGGACAAGAAGGCCTGCCAGCCGCTGGCCGACATCATGGGCGACGAGCCCGACCCGGCCGCGCGCGAGACCGTCAACCGGGGCGTCGGCTCCCAGAAGCAGGTCGGACTCGCCGTCTCCGCCTCCGTCAGCTCCTACACCGAGAGCGACGCGAAGGCCCTGATCGCCCGGCTCAAGGCCGCCGTGCCCGCCTGCGGTACGGGATTCACCGCCACGGTCGAGAAGCAGACCGGCAGCTACCGCGACGTGCGGGCCGCCGACTACCGCACGGCCGGCGACGAAAGCGTCAGCTGGACCACGACCGCGGCCGCCCAGGGCGTCTCCGCCCAGGTCCACCTGGTCGTCGTGCGCGAGGGCGACACCATCGTGCGGCTCATGGCCCTCAACGTGGCGGCGGCCCAGCAGAAGACGCAGGTGCCGCAGGAGGTCGCCGACAAGCAGGTGGAAAAGGTCAAGCGAGCCGGTTGACCGGGCTCGGGCCTCCGCCCGGCCCCGCGTCCCCCGGCCCTTTCGGGCCGGCCGCGCTCTACCAGGCGGTGGAGGCGGTCTTCTCGTTCGGCAGGAGCAGCCACAGCGCCAGGTAGACCAGGAACTGCGGGCCGGGCAGCAGGCACGAGACGACGAATATGAGGCGCATCGTGTTGGCGGACATTCCGAAACGCCGGGCCAGTCCGGCGCAGACGCCGCCGATCCATCGACCGTCACGGGGGCGGACAAGGGCGCTCATGGGATTCTCCTTCATCGGGATCGCTCTCTTGCGATGCCTCAATATTCCCGGGGAACCGCCGAAAGAACGTCGGTCCACGGACCGAGCCCGACCCTGGTAATTCTCGGGGTGCCCCCCTGATAAGCGGTGCGTGAGCGCCGCAGTCGCGCCCGCAGCGCCGGTACGACGGCCGCGTGCGCGAGCACCACGCCGACGGTGTTCAGCAGGACCGAGTCCACGTCGACCACCTGGCCGGGCACCGCGGTCTGGAGCATCTCGATGCACACCGACACCAGCGCCCCCGCGGCCGCGGTCCGGGCCAGCGAGGACCACGCGGACAGCGCCGAGGGCGCGAGCCGTCCGCTGACCAGCGGCAGCAGCACGCCCAGCGGGGCCAGCAGCGCCAGCCCCTCGCCGATCCGGCGGGCGCCCTCCAGCGGTCCGTAGGCGAGGTCCGCCCGGATCCCCTCGAGGGGGTTCAGATTCGCGGCCGCGGCCCAGGGCACGTCCAGTGGTCGCAGCGTCAGCCAGCCGACGACCAGGAGATGGGCGGCCAGGAGGGCGAGGCCCAGGAGCCGGAACCGGGGATGAATGGCGGTGGCGGCGCTGCCGCCGGCCTCATGACGCTGCACACCTGCGAGGACGCACCGGCCGGTAGCGGCGGTTCCGCCCCGGAAGGGGTGTGGTGGGCAGCACGTACGGGGACGGCGCGGGCCGGTCAGCCGTGGCGAGCAGCACGTACGGGGGCGCGCGCGGGCCGGTCAGCCCGTGGCGAGCAGCACGATCAGCAGGACGGCGCCCGCCACGGCCGGCGCGATGATCTCGTAGGACCAGTGCACGCGCACGCTGCCCTGGGCGCCGGCCCGCGCCGCTCCGCGCTCGGCGAGATCCCGCAGCTCGTCCACGACCTTGTCGGCGCCGGCCCGCTGCGGCCGGGCCGCCGCGTCCTGCGCCTGGGGGTCGGGGGCGGACATGCCGCGGCCGGTGAGCCCGCCGCGGCGGCTGAGCTGGCCGCGGCTGGCCTTCTTCCGTTCCCGCAGCGAGACGGGGACGGACCAGAGCTGGTACTTCGAACCCTCGGCCAGCACCTCCGCCGAGTACCCGGCGCGCACCGCGTCCACGGCCGCCCAGGGCAGCTCGATGACCCGGAAGGGATTCCGTACGCGCATCCGGTCGTCATTGGCGAAGACGGCGGGGCGGATCGTGAAGGCGACGATCAGCGGCACCACGCACAGCGCCAGCGCGAGGGCGACCCACGGGGTGTTACCGGAGCCGCGCACCACCGCGTCGCCGCAGAGCCACGCGGTCAGCGCGAGCAGCAGCACCCCGGTGACCACGGCCGAGGAGGAGCGGTAGACCCGGTCGTCGTAGACCGGCTCGTCGGCCGGTGGCTGCTGGCTGCTCATGCGGTCGATTCTGCCCCACGCCGTCTCACCCCACGAGATCGGCGTACAGAATGATGTTGTCGGCCCGGTGGCCGTCGGTGATCCGGCCGCCGCAGGTGATGACGCGCAGCTCCGGGCGCTCGGTGTCGCCGTAGACCTTGTCGGTGGGGAACCGCTTCTTGTCGACCTGCTCCAGCTCGCGGACGCGGAAGACGGCGGTGCTGCCGTCCGCCCGGGAGACGGTGATCTCGTCGCCGGTGCGGACGCGCGAGACGTCCTTGAGGACGGCCGGACCGCGGACCGTGTCGAAGTGGCCGATCAGCACGGCGGGGCCGGTCTCGCCGGGGGTGACGCCCTTGCCGTACCAGCCGATCTTGTCCCCGTCGGCCACGGACGGCACCTCGACCGTGCCGTCGGCGGCCAGCCCCAGCTCCGGCAGCGGCGAGGCGTCCACCCCGGCCGCGGGGATCCGTACGCGTACGGGCGCGGAGGCGGGCAGCGGGGTGGCGGCCGGCGCCGGAGCCGCGGGCGCGGCCGTGGGCGTGACGGCGGGCGGGGCGGCGTCCGCGGGCGGGGCGGGGGTGCGGGCGGCCGGGCCGCAGCCGGTCAGGGCGGCGGCGACGAGGACGACGGCGAGAGGGGCGGCGGCGAGCAGGGGGCGGACGGCGAGCAGCGGGCGGACGGCGAGCGGGGGGCGGACGGCGCGGTGGGCCATGGGGACGCTCCGGGAAAACGGGCTCCGGCGGGCCACCGGGGACGGTGGCCCGCCGGGGGCGGGGCGGGGTACGAGGGGGCGTCAGCCCTGGGCGCGGCGCCGACGCAGGGCCACGCTCGCGCCGAGTGCGCCGAAGACCGCGATCAGGCCGGCGCCGGCCGCGGCGGCGGTGGCGTTGTCGGTGTCCTCGGCCGCCGTGGAGGGGATCTCGGCGCCCGCGGCGACCGCGCCCGTGGGCACGACCGAGGTCTGGCCCGCGTTCTGCGCCTTCGGGGCGGGGGCGGGGGCGGCGGCCGTCGGGGAGGCGGCGGGGGCGGCGGCCGTCGGGGAGGCGGCGGGCTTCGGCGCGGCCGCGCCGTCCTTGGCGGAGGGGTCCGTCGCGCCCTTCGGCAGCAGGTAGAAGCCGTTCGAGGCCCCTTCGCCCCGGACGTGGACGTTGAGCCCGTAGCGGCCGTCGCCGGTCTTGGTGAGCGTGTACTCGACGCCGTCGACCACCGCGCGCGGCGCCGAGGGGTCGAGCTTGGCCAGGACGCGGCCCGCCCAGCCGTCGGCCGGCTTCCAGTCCGCGGCGACGGCGCGGATCCAGACCTCGGGGCCCTCGGACTCGTTGCGCAGCACCGCGATCCGGCCCTCGCCCACGAGCACGACCTCGCCGTCGTAGCGCTCGGTGCCCGGGGTACCCGCGGAGGCCGCCGACACCTGCGTCGCGGACGGGGCGGCGGGCGCGGCGAACGCGGTCGCGGCGGGCGCCAGGAACATCCCGGCGAGGGCGGCGGTGACGATCGAGGTGCGGAGGGCGGAACGCATAACGACTCCTGAAGCGTGGGTGAGGAGAGTGGAGGAGAGTCGCATGCCGCGTTGAGTCTGTTCGGTCTGGTTCACCGGGTCAGGTGTGGCGGGCTGCTGAAGAGAAATCTATGGATCTTGTGCGGGCGGACGATCCGCGTCCTGTCATGGCCGCGTAACAGCGCACGCGGGTCCGAGCGGAGGTGTCGATTCCGCACCGGAACCGGCCGAATCCGGGGGAGGGGGTGACAGGTCGCTACGCGCGTAGATATGCTCATGTGGTGACCATGCCCACCACCCTCACCGCATTCGCTGACGTGACGACGTCCGACAGTGCGCTGCGCCGCTTCCTGCACGGGCTGCCCGGCGTCGACGCAGTCGGACTGGAGGCCCGCGCGGCCGCCCTCGGCACCCGTTCGATCAAGACGACGGCCAAGGCGTACGCCATCGACCTGGCCATCTCGATGATCGACCTGACGACGCTGGAAGGCGCGGACACCCCGGGCAAGGTCCGGGCGCTCTCCGCCAAGGCCGTCCATCCCGATCCCACCGACCGTACGACGCCCATGACCGCCGCGGTCTGCGTGTACCCCGACATGGTGGCCACCGCGAAGGCCGCCCTGAACGGCGCCGACGTCAAGGTGGCCTCCGTCGCGACCGCCTTCCCGGCCGGCCGCGCCGCGCTGCCCGTCAAGCTCGCCGACACCCGTGACGCCGTCGCAGCCGGCGCCGACGAGATCGACATGGTCATCGACCGTGGCGCCTTCCTCGCCGGCCGCTACCTCGACACGTACGAGCTGATCAGGGCCGTCAAGGAAGCCTGCGTGCGCCCCGACGGCACCGCGGCCCGCCTCAAGGTCATCTTCGAGACCGGCGAGCTGTCGACGTACGACAACATCCGCCGGGCCTCCTGGATCGGCATGCTCGCGGGCGCCGACTTCATCAAGACGTCGACGGGCAAGGTGGGCGTCAACGCCACCCCCGCCAACACGCTGCTCATGCTCGAAGCCGTCCGCGACTTCAAGGCGCAGACTGGAATCCAGATCGGCGTGAAGCCGGCCGGCGGCATCCGGACCACCAAGGACGCGATCAAGTTCCTGGTCCTGGTCAACGAGACCGCGGGCGAGGAGTGGCTGACCAACCAGTGGTTCCGCTTCGGCGCCTCCAGCCTGCTCAACGACCTGTTGATGCAGCGCCAGAAGCTGAGCACCGGCCGTTACTCCGGTCCCGACTACGTGACGGTGGACTGATCACCATGGCATCTGCATTCGAGTACGCACCGGCTCCCGAGTCCCGCTCGGTCGTCGACATCGCCCCCTCCTACGGGCTGTTCATCGACGGCGAGTTCACCGACGCCGCCGACGGCAGGGTCTTCAAGACCGTCTCGCCGTCGTCCGAGGAGGTCCTCGCCGAGGTCGCCCAGGCGGGCGCCGCCGATGTGGACCGCGCAGTCAAGGCCGCCCGCAAGGCCTTCGAGAAGTGGTCCGCGCTGCCCGGCTCCGAGCGCGCCAAGTACCTCTTCCGCATCGCCCGGATCATCCAGGAGCGCAGCCGCGAGCTCGCCGTCCTGGAGACCCTGGACAACGGCAAGCCGATCAAGGAGACCCGCGACGCGGACCTCCCGCTGGTCGCCGCGCACTTCTTCTACTACGCGGGCTGGGCCGACAAGCTCGACCACGCGGGCTACGGGCCCAACCCGCGCCCGCTGGGCGTGGCCGGGCAGGTCATCCCCTGGAACTTCCCCCTCCTGATGCTCGCGTGGAAGATCGCCCCGGCGCTCGCCACCGGCAACACGGTCGTCCTCAAGCCCGCCGAGACCACCCCGCTCTCCGCGCTGTTCTTCGCGGACATCTGCCGCCAGGCCGGCCTGCCCAAGGGCGTCGTCAACATCCTCACCGGGTACGGCGACGCGGGCGCGGCCCTCGTCGAGCACCCCGACGTCAACAAGGTCGCCTTCACCGGCTCGACCGCCGTGGGCAAGAAGATCGCCCGCCACGTCGCCGGCACCGACAAGAAGGTCACCCTGGAGCTGGGCGGCAAGGGCGCCAACATCGTCTTCGACGACGCCCCCATCGACCAGGCCGTCGAGGGCATCGTGGGCGGCATCTTCTTCAACCAGGGCCAGGTCTGCTGCGCCGGATCCCGGCTGCTGGTCCAGGAGTCGATCCACGACGAGCTGCTGGACTCCCTCAAGCGCCGCCTCTCCACGCTGCGCCTGGGCGACCCGCTCGACAAGAACACCGACATCGGTGCGATCAACTCCGCCGAGCAGCTCGCCCGGATCACCGCGCTCGCGGAGACCGGTGAGGCCGAGGGCGCCGAGCGCTGGTCCCCGGCGTGCGAGCTGCCGTCCGCCGGCTTCTGGTTCGCCCCGACGCTCTTCACGAACGTCACCCAGGCGCACACCGTCGCCCGCGACGAGATCTTCGGCCCGGTGCTGTCGGTGCTGACCTTCCGCACGCCCGACGAGGCCGTCGCCAAGGCCAACAACAGCCAGTACGGCCTGTCCGCGGGCATCTGGACGGAGAAGGGCTCGCGCATCCTCGCGGTCGCGAACAAGCTCCGCGCGGGTGTCGTCTGGGCCAACACGTTCAACAAGTTCGACCCGACCTCGCCCTTCGGCGGCTACAAGGAGTCGGGCTTCGGCCGCGAGGGCGGCCGCCACGGCCTGGAGGGCTACCTCGCCCCGTCGAACCCGAAGGGTGAGCGCTGATGAGTGCTGTTGAGTCTTCTGCGACCCGTCTGAACGTCTTCAAGACCTACAAGCTGTACGTCGGGGGCAAGTTCCCCCGCTCCGAGAGCGGCCGGGTGTACGAGGTGAGTGACTCGAAGGGCAAGTGGCTGGCCAACGCCCCGCTGTCCTCCCGCAAGGACGCGCGTGACGCGGTCGTGGCCGCCCGCAAGGCCTTCGGCGGCTGGTCGGGCGCGACCGCCTACAACCGCGGGCAGATCCTCTACCGCATCGCCGAGATGCTCGAGGGCCGCCGCGACCAGTTCGTGCGCGAGGTCGGCGAGGCCGAGGGCCTGTCCAAGTCCAAGGCCGGCGCAGTCGTGGACGCCGCCATCGACCGCTGGGTCTGGTACGCGGGCTGGACGGACAAGATCGGCCAGATCGTCGGCGGGGCCAACCCCGTCGCGGGCCCGTTCTTCAACCTCTCCACGCCGGAGCCGACCGGCGTCGTCACCGTCGTCGCCCCGCAGGACTCCTCGTTCCTGGGCCTGATCTCGGTGATCGCCCCGGTCATCGCGACGGGCAACACGGCCGTCGTGATCACCTCGGAGAAGGCCCCGCTCCCCGCCCTGTCCCTGGGCGAGGTACTGGCGACCTCCGACCTGCCCGGTGGCGTGGTCAACATCCTGTCCGGCAAGGCCTCCGAGATGGGCCCGCACCTGGCGGCCCACCAGGACGTCAACGCGATCGACCTGGCGGGCGCCGACGCGGCGCTGGCCAAGGAGCTGGAGATCGCCGCGGCCGACAACCTCAAGCGCGTCCTGCGTCCACAGCCTGTGGACGACTGGAGCGCGGACCCGGGCACGTCCCGCATGACGGCGTTCCTGGAGACCAAGACGGTCTGGCACCCGACGGGTTCGCTGGGCTCGGGCGGCTCCTCGTACTAGAAGTCCCCGTACCGGCAGCCCCCCCCGCGAACCGGCCCCGCCAGCGCCCCTCCCCCCAGCCACCGCTGGGAGGGAGGGACGCTGGCGGGGCCTTTCGCGTGGCCCTTCGTGCTCCCCTGCGGGCCCCTACTGGGGCAGGACCGGCCCGAGCAGCGAGCCGACGGCCGCAGTGGGCAGCTCGCCGACGGAGGGCCCCTGCGTCAGGACGCCGGTCACCATGCCGGTGCCCACGGCCGGGAAGTCCGCGACCTTGGTGGCCACGCCGTTGTCCAGCGGGTCCACGCCGGTGTGGGCCAGCGGGTTCACCTTGAGGTTCGAGACCGGCTCCGTGACCCCGGCCAGCGCCGCCTGGACATCGAGCTCGCCGGCCTGGGCGCCGCCCGCGGCCATCGCGAGCGCGGCGCCCGCCATCGAGAGGGTGAGGCCTGCGGAGCGCAGCGCGGAGGTGTGGGGAGCTGCGTGACGTGCCATGGGGTTCCCGCCTGTGGTCGTAGTCGCGTGCGCACGCAGCGTAGTTGACATGTGATCCTCGATACCAACCGGCCACCGGAGGGATCCCCTGCAGGGGTTAATGCTTCAGACTGGTGTCCCGTGAGCTGTTCTTCTCCCCTGCCGACGCGCGTCGTGCTGCTGACCGGCCCCTCGGGGTCCGGCAAGTCCTCGCTGGCGGCCCGCTCGGGCCTGCCCGTACTGCGCCTGGACGACTTCTACAAGGAGGGGGACGACCCGACCCTCCCGCTGGTGGAGGGGAGCTCGGACATCGACTGGGACTCCCCCCTCTCCTGGGACGCGGACACCGCCGTCGCGGCGATCGAGGAGCTGTGCGCGGCGGGCCGTACGCAGGTCCCCGTCTACGACATCGCGACGTCCTCCCGGACCGGGACGGAGGCGCTGGACATCTCCCGGACCCCGCTGTTCATCGCCGAGGGCATCTTCGCGGCCGACATCGTCGCCCGGTGCCAGGAGCTCGGGCTGCTCGCCGACGCCATCTGCCTGCGGGGCCGCCCCTCGACGACCTTCCGGCGCCGCCTCCTGCGGGACCTGCGCGAGGGCCGCAAGTCGGTGCTGTTCCTGCTGCGCAGGGGCTACCGGCTGATGCGGGCCGAGCGGGGCATCGTGGCCCGGCACACCGCGCTCGGAGCCCACGCCTGCGGCCGCGACGAGGCACTCGGCCGCCTGGCCGCCGCAGCGGCGGGCCGCCACCGCACGGCCACTCCGGCCTAGGGGGTGTCTGACGGAGGTCCGTGGTGAAGGAGCGGTGTCCGGTGCGTGCTCTCGGCGTGCCGGCCGGATGCCCCCGTACTGGACGTA
>NZ_JBEZLA010000039.1:0-35027 GCF_040651925.1 Streptomyces sp. NPDC048349
CAGCAGGGTCGCGGCGCCGGCGTACAGCGGGAAGACCGACAGGTACGCGGCCGGGGCCGGTTCAGTGTGCGGGGGACGTGCGGTGTGCGGGGGACGTGCGGTGTGCCGGGGACGCGCGGTGTGGAGGGTGCGGGGACAGCGCCGGAAGGCCGTGCGCGGACCGCTCAGTCCTCGCCCTCGATCCGGCGCAGCCGCTCCGCGTCGCAGGTCCGGGGACACGTCGTACAGGCCCGGGCCGCGTCCAGGGTGTAGTACATGCAGCAGCCGAGGCGGGTGCGGGTCGGATGCGACTGCCCGGCGCGGCCCGCGAGCCGCCTGAAGTCGGCGCCGCCGGGGAAGGGCGCTATGGCGGTCGGGAGCACGTCGGTCGCCTCCCGTACGGCCCGTTCCTCTTCGCCGAGGACGCGGCCGAGGTACCAGATGCCGGAGACGAGGTCGTCGCAGACCATCCCCCACAGGGCGCGGTCGCGGCGCCGGACCCGTGGCCCGATGGCGGCCAGCAGCGGCCGTACGTGATCGGCGACGGCGGCGCGCAGCTCGGCGCGCAGCGCCTCCTCGTCGGACACCACCCGGACGCCCGGCAGGCTCGCCGCCGGATCGCCGGGCAGGCAGGCGAATCCGGCGCCCGGCACGATCTCGAACGTGCCCGTCGACAGGTCCACGCGCACCTCGCGCGGGCGGATGCGCGGTACGCGCCGCTCCAGGTACCAGGCCCCGCTCATCAGCAGGCTGACGGACCAGAGGTAGTCGTGCAGCGCGCGCGACGCGGCCACGTCGGGGCGCGGATCGTGCCCGTGTCCCGCCCGGATGCGGGCGGCCTCGGCGGCGACGAAGGCGTCCAGGGGGGCCCGGTCCGCCGGTTGCGCCGATTGCGCCGGCTCCGCCGATTCCGCCGATTCCGTCGATTCCGCCGGCGCCGCCGCCCCCGCCGCTTCCACCGGCTCCGCGAGCTCGGCGAGTTCCGCGCCGTTGACCCAACGGCCGGGTGCCGGGGCAGCGGTGGCCACCCTGACGTCCAGCGCCTCGCAGACGGCCGCGAGACGGCCGTAGGTCCGCGCGAGCACGGCAGCGGCGTCCACGTCGCGGCGTCCGGGCGGCGCGGTGCGCGGGACCGTGGTCATCGGTTCTCGATCAGGTGCGGCACGGAAACTCCGTTACGGGAGAGTAGGTAAGGCTTACCTTAACCCAATGGCATACGATCTTTGCAGCACGCCACGTCAGGCGGCTCGAGCCTGAGTTGAGGCTAAGGGTTGGCTAACCTAAGCTGATCTCCGCTGGCGGATGGGGACATCCGTCGGCATCGAGGCGTGCCGGAAAACAGGCGTCGGCTCATCCCCCACTGCTCAGGAATTCGGAAGGGGCTCAGCCCATGCGGTTGTACCTGCTCGCACTCAACCCCACGGACTCGGTCACCGAAGGGTTCCTCCCCGCCGCGGCCCGGCTCGGCCTCGAGGTCACCGTGCTCACCGACCGGCCGGAGGCGCACCGTCAGGTCGCGGCGGACGTCGAGGTCCTGGAGTGCGACGTACGCGACTTCCGTGCGGTCATCACCCGGATATCGACGCACCACGCGCCCGATGCCGTGTTCACCAACAGCGATCACCTCCAGACCCAGGCGGCCCTGGCAGCCGACTACTTCGGCCTCCCCGCCAAGGACTGGAGGACGGCGCTGCGCGTCAAGGACAAGGCCCAGATGCGCCGCCACCTCGCCGCGAGCGGACTCGACGCGGTGTGGTCGACGGAGCTGTCCCCCGGTCAGGACCCGGCCGGCCTCACCGGCCCGGACGTGCCGTACCCGTGCGTGGTCAAGCCGCGGGAAGGCGTGGCCAGCGAGGACGTGGTGCTGGTCGAAGGACCCGAGGAGCTCGTCCTGCGCTGCAAGGAGATACAGACCCGCCGCCCGGAGGCCGCCCTGGTGGTGGAGGAGTACCTGGCGGGCGATCTGTGCAGTCTGGAGACGCTCGGCGACGGCCGGGTCCGCCACGTGCTGGGCGGCTTCCGCACCCGGCTGTCCGCACCCCCGTACTTCATCGAGGAGCGCTGCACCTTCGTCGGCGCCCACCCCGAACCGGTCGTGGAGCAGGTCCTCGCCCAGCTCGACGCCCTCGGCGTCGGATTCGGCATCTGCCACACCGAGTTCGTCGTCAAGGACGGCCGGGCCCGCATCATCGAGGTCAACTACCGGGCCATCGGGGACCAGGCCGACCTGATGCTCGCCCAGCTGCTGGACATCCCGCTGTTCGAGCACGTCCTGCGGACGCACCTGGGGGAGCCGCTGCCCGCGGACCTGGGCGCGCGCACGGACGGCGTGGCCCTGGTCGACAATCCCTGCGCCCAGCGCGCCGGCACGCTCACCGCCGCACCCGGGCCGGCCGACCTCGTCGTGGACGGCGTCGAACTCACGTACCGGCCGCTGCGCGCGATCGGGGAGCGGCACGACCTCTACCACACCAACCGCGACTTCATCGGGGCACTGCGCGCGCTCGGCCGCGGCACCGACCAGGAGACCGTCGACCGCGTCGCCGCCGACTTCCTCGCCGCGCAGCGCTGGGAGATCACCCCGTGACCACGACCACCTCCACCGCCACCGCAACCCCCTGCGAAACCTCCGAAGGGGAGCTGCTGCTCCGCGTCCTCAGCGCCCTCCTGCGGGAGGACGTCGTAGGCCTGCGCACCCGCACCACCGCCGTCGACCGCACGGACGGCCGCTGGCTGCGGCTGCCCGCGGACGACGGCGACGCCCTCCTGCTTCCGGTCGTCGAGGACGGCTACCAGAGCCAGTACGCCGCCCGGCTGCCGCTGCTCGCCCGGGAGTCGGACGGCCGCGAACTGACCACCCACGACGAGGTCCTCGAGGCGCTGAGCGCGCTGGCCGACCCCGTGGACCGCGGCGGCTTCGACGCCTTCGCCGAAGAGTGCCGCCAGACCCTCGCCACGATGCGGCTGCACGCCGACACCGCGGACGAGGTCGCCGACGGCCTCGCCTCGGGTCTCCTTTCGTCCGGACGCGGCGCCGACCCCGCCGACTGGACCGGTCTGACGGGCGGGCTCGCGTACGACACCCTCGCCGCACGCCTCGACCACCCGGTGTACCCCACCGCGCGCGGCCGCTCCGGTCTCGACGAGAACCAGCTGCGGGCCTACGCGCCGGAGTTCCACCCGCGCTTCGCGCTGCGCTGGATCGCCGTGCCGCAGCAGGACCTCACGGTGGCCGGCGGCCCGGCCGCGCTGCCCGCGGTCTGGCCCACGCCGGCCGCGCTCGGCCTGCCCGAGCTCGACCACAGCCACCTCGCCCTCCCCGTCCACCCGCTCACCGTCGGCGCGCCGCTGCGCGAGGCGCTGAGCGCCGCGGGCCTGGCCGAGCGGGCCGTCCTGGCCGAGCGCCCGTACCTCGACGTCGTCCCCACGCTGTCCATGCGTACGGTCGCGGTCACCGACGACCCCACCCTGCACATCAAGGTCCCGATGGCCACGGCCACCCTGGGGCTGCGCAACCGCCGGATCATCCGGCCCGGCTTCCTCGCCGACGGGGTCGCGGGCCAGCGCCTGATAGAAGCCGTCGTCGCGCGCGAACCCCGGTTCCAGGGCGTGATCCTGCACGCCGACGAGACCGTCTACGCCCATGCCGGCCACGAGCTCCTCGCCGCGCTGTGCCGCCGTTACCCGGCCGGACTCGAGGACTCCGTCGTCACCCCGCTCGCCGCGCTGCTCGCCGAGGCCCCCGGCGGCCGCCTGCTGATCGACCACCTCGCCGACCGGTTCTACGGCGGCGACCCGGTCGCCCTGCTCGAGGCCTACCTGCGGCTGCTCCTCGACTGGCAGACGACCCTGTTCGGCTACGGCATCGCCCTGGAGTCGCACCAGCAGAACGTCTCCCTCGTCCTCGACCGCGGTCCGGGCGGTGACACCCGCGTGCGGCTGCTGTTCAAGGACGACGACGGCCCGCGCGTCCACCCCGCCCGCGTCCGCGCGACGCTCGGCGGCGACGCCCCCCTCGGCTTCGACGACCCCCGCGCCTTCTGCGACGAGGACCGCCCGCTCACCGACCTGTTCACCACCATCACCCTGCACCTGTGCGCCGGTTCGTACGCCTTCGGGCTGCACCGGCACGGCCGGGCCGCGGCGGACACCGTGCTGGAGCTCGTACGCGAGCTGCTGGCCGAGGCCGCCGAACGGCTCGGAACCGGACCGGGCGAGCCCGGCGCCACCCTGCGCGCCCACGTGCTGGACGCCCCGCAGCTGCCCGTCAAGGCGATGGTCAGCGCCGGAACCCTGCTCAGCAAGGAACGCTCCGGCGCCGCCGACATCAACAAGCACTACACCACCGGCCCCAACTACCTGCTGCGGCCGGAGGTGTCCCCGTGAGCACCGGCGCTCCCCCGGCCCCGCACGGGACGGCCCCCGAGACCGGCCCCGGCCCCGGCCCCAGCCCCGTCCCCGGCCCCGGCCCCGGCCCCGAGACCATGCCCCGGTCCGTGCCCGAGCCCCGCCCGGCCCTCGGCCGCAAGCAGGTCCACGCGGTCGCCGGCTGCTACTTCGTGGCCTCCTTCGCCGCGCTCGGCCTGCCGCCGTTCCTCACCGAAATCCTCCCGGAGCTCGGCGACCGCGACGCGAGCTGGGCCGGTGTGCTCTACATCGTCCCCACCGTCTTCGCCGCCGTCGGCGCCCCCCTGTGGGGCCGGCTCGCCGACCGGTTCGGCCGCAAGCGGCTGCTGCTGCGCGCCCAACTGGGGCTGGCCCTCTCCTTCCTGCTGGCCGGCTGGGCCGACTCGATCGCCGCCTTCACCGTGGCCCTGGTGCTCCAGGGCATCCTCGGCGGTACGTTCGCCGCCTCCAACGGCTACCTGGGCGCCGCGCTGCAGGGCCCGGACCTGTCCAGGGCCCTCACCCTGATGCAGGGCGCCGCCCGGGCCGCGCTGGTCTTCGCCCCGATCGTGGTGGGCAGCCTCTCGCCCTGGCTGTCCCCGCACCGCCAGTACGCCCTGCTCGCCGTCCTTCCGCTGACGGCCGCGGCGCTGATCGCCGCACTGCCGGAATCCCGCGGCGTGCCGGCCGGGTCCCGCGAGCCGTCGGCGGGTGAACCGCCGGTCGACGCGGCCCCGGGCGTGCCGGAAGAAGAAGCCCGCACCGAGCGCACCACGTCCCTGCGCGGCCTGTACGCCCTGGAGTTCGCCTTCGTCTTCTCCACGGTCATCTCCTTCCCGTACCTGATCTCCCTCATCGAGGACCGGATCCCCGGCACCTCCCCCGTCGTCTCCGGCATCCTGTTCGCCCTGCCCCACCTGTGCTACCTCGCCGCCGCGATGTGGGTGCACTCGGCCTTCCACCGGCGCCCCCGCCTCGGCGTGGCGCTGGGGTTCGCCTGCATAGCCCTCGGGCTGGCCGGGCACGGGCTGGCCCACTCGCTGACCACGCTCGTCGCCGTCCGCCTGCTGCTGGGCGCGGGCCTCACCCTCGGCCTCGTCTGCCTCTCCGTGATGGCCTCCGACTGCGCCAAGGGCCGGGCGCCCGGCGGGCTGTTCGGCTCGATCGAATTCTTCTCCAAGGCCGGCGCGGTCGTCGCCGGCCTCGCCGCCGCGGCGGGCAACAGCCTGTACGGGCCGTCCGCGCCCGTGCTGACCGGTACGGCCGTGGCCCTGCTCACGGTCTGCGCGACCGCCCTGCCGGCCCTGAACCTCCGCTCCCCCCGCTCTCTCCGCACCCGCAGGAGCCGTTGATGTCCCTGACCGATGCATTCGGTACCGCCTCCGCCACCACCTGCGCCGCCGTCGCCCGCTCCGCCGCTCCGGCCGGGCTGCCCACGGCCGACGAGGCAGTCGCCCACACCCTCCTGAACTGCCTGCTGCGCGAGCTGTCCGGACCGGAGCACCAGACCGCGGTCGCGGACGGCCACCTGGTGCTGTGGCTGCCGCGGCGCGGGGTGCGGCTGCGCGCGGCCCTGCGCCGTACCTCGCTGCTGGGCGCACACCGTTTCACCGGGCCGGTGCGGGAGCAGCGGGACGGCGGCTGGGCCGAGGTCGGCTGGCGCCTGCTCGCCGAGTACGTCCACGACGAGCTGTCCCTGCGGACCGACGTGCGCAACGAGGAGTTCCTCGAGCAGATAGCCTCCAGCCACCAGGCCGTGTCGGCCGCCCTCGCCGTACGCGCCGAGCGGCCGGCCACGCAGAGCGCGGTCGGGGACGGCGACGGGCTCGCCGCCTACCTGGAGTCCGAGCAGTCCCTGCTCTTCGGCCACCGCTTCCACCCCACCCCCAAGGCCCGTACCGGCGACACCGCTGCCTGGCTCGCGTACGCGCCCGAGACCGGTGCCTCCTTCCAGCTGCGCCACCTCGCCGTCCGCGAGCACCTGATCGCCCAGGAGACCGCCGCCGAGGGCGCGGCGCAGGCCCTGGACCAGCTGCGCACCGATGTGCCCGAGGGCTACCGGCTGCTGCCCGCGCACCCGTGGCAGTACGAAATGCTGTGCGAACACCCCGGGTTCCGCGCGGCGTGCGACCGCGGCGACATCCTGGACCTGGGCCTCGCCGGCACGCCGTTCGCTGCCACCGCTTCGGTGCGCACGCTGTACGACGGAGCCCTCTTCCTGAAGTTCAGCCTCAACATCCGCATCACCAACTGCCTGCGCAAGAACGCGAGTTACGAGCTCTCGGGCGCGGTGGCCCTGACCCGTCTGCTGGCCCCGGTCCTCGCCGACCTGGAGACCCGCTTCCCGGGCACCGCGATGCTCCGCGAGCCCGCCTACCGCAGCCTCGCCCTGCCCGGCCCCGACGGCACCCCGGACCGCTCGCTCCTCGAGGGCTTCGGCGTGATCGTCCGCGAGGGGCTGCCCGCCCGGCTGATGCCCGGCACCACGCCGCTGCTCGCCGCGGCCGTCGCCGACGAGTACCCCACGGGCCCCGGGCACATCTCCCACCTGCTCGCGGACTCCTCCGCCGGGTCGGCGCTCGACTGGTGGGCGGCGTACCTCAAGCTGCTCGTCCCGCCGGTCATGGCCGCGTACTTCGACCACGGGCTGGTCCTGGAGCCGCACCTGCAGAACGTCGTCGTCTGCGTCGACGAGGAGGGCATGCCGGCCCAGGTCCTCTTCCGGGACCTGGAGGGCACCAAGCTCGTCCCCGAGCAGCACGCGGACCTCCTCGCATCGCTGCCGGCCGAGGTCGCGGGCCCGATGACGTACGACGCCCAGCGCGGCTGGGACCGGGTCGTGTACTGCCTGCTCGTCAACCACATCGCCGAGATGCTCGCCGCCCTCGCCGACCTGCACCCGCAGTCCGAGGCCGCCCTGTGGGCGCAGGTCCGCGCCACCCTCCAGGCGTACGCCGACCGGGGCGGCTGCCCGCCGCGGCTGGCCGCCCTGCTCGCCGGGGTGCCGCTGCCCGCCAAGGCCAACCTGCTCACCCGCTGGGAGCGCAAGGCCGACCGCGACGCCGGCTACGTCCGGCTCGCCTCTCCGCTCGCCGAGGACGTGCTGTCCCAGGCCCTGCAGCACGACGCCGACGACGACCTCGCACACGACACCCGGAGCGCCCGATGACCGCCCCCACCCCCGCGGTGCGCGACCGCCTGCTGTCCCTCGGCGACGCGGAACTGCCCGCCTACCTCTACGATCTGACGGCGCTGCGCGAGCACGCCGCCGCCGTACGGGCCGCCCTCCCGGAGCGGGTCGAGCTGTACTACGCGGCCAAGGCCAACCCCGAGCCGGAGATCCTGGCCGCCCTCGACGCGTACGTCGACGGCTACGACGTCTCCTCCGGCGGTGAACTCGCCCACGTGGCCAAGGCGGTGCCGTGCCGACCGCTGGCCTTCAGCGGCCCGGGCAAGACTCCCGCCGAACTCGCGGCCGCCCTGGAACTGGGCGTGGAGCGCTTCCACATCGAGAGCCTGCACGAACTGCGGGTGCTGGCCGCTCTCGCCGCGCGCACGGCCCCCGGCCCGAGCGGCCTCCCGCCCCGCCCCGGTGTCCTGCTCCGCTTCAACCTCCCGCTGGCCGCCGCCTCCCTCGAAGGCAGCTCGCTGGCCATGGGAGGCCGCCCGACTCCCTTCGGCCTCGACCCGGCCGAGGCCGACACGGCCGTCCGCCTGCTCACCGACGGCACCTACCCGCAGCTGCAGCTGCTGGGCGTGCACGCGCACCTGGCGAGCGGCCTCGACGCCCCGGAGCAGCTCGCGGTGGCCGAATCGGTCGTCACCTGGGCCGCGGACCTCGCCGCCCGCAACCGCGTCCGGATCGCCGAGGTCAACGTGGGCGGCGGGATGAGCGTCGACTACGAGGACCCGGAACGCCGCTTCGACTGGACGGCGTACGGAGCCGGCCTCGCCCGCCTGCTGTCCTCCCACCCCGACCTCACGCTGCGCATCGAGCCGGGCCGCGCGGTGAGCGCGTACTGCGGCTGGTACGCCACGGAGGTGCTGGACGTGAAGCACAGCCACGGCGAGGAGTTCGCCGTGGTCCGCGGCGGCACCCACCACATGCGCACCCCGGCGACCAAGGGCCACGACCAGCCCTGCACCGTGTTTCCCGTGGACGCATGGCCGCACCCGTGGCCCAGGCCGGCCGCCGGCGCGGAGCGGGTCACCCTCACCGGCCAGCTCTGCACCCCGAAGGACCTGCTGTCCCGGAACGTGCCCGCGCCGGGGCTGCGCGCCGGTGACCGCGTGGCCTTCGGACTCGCGGGCGCCTACGCCTGGAACATCTCGCACCACGACTTCCTGATGCACCCCCGGCCCGGCTTCCACTTCCTCACCACGGAGCCGTCGGCGTAACGGAGCCGTCAGCGATCCGGGGCCGCGCTCCGCCGCCCGACCGCCTGGAACGTGAACGCAGGCGGTCGAGCGCGGGCACCGCGCCGTACCGGCCGGCGCGTCAGCACCCCTCGGTTTCGAAGGTGCGCAGCAAGTCGGCCGCGACGCTCACGGCGATGGTCGCGGGTTCCTTGCCGGTGATGTCGGCCAACCCGATCGGGGTCTTGATCCGGTCGATGGCGGCCCCGTCGTGACCGCCCTCGGTGGCGAGGCGTTTGCGGAACCGCACCCACTTGGCCGCCGACCCGATCAGGCCGATGGAGCCGAGGTGCGGCGTGCGCAGGGCGGCGTCGCACAGAGCGGCGTCCTCGGCGTGGTCATGGGTCATGATCAGGACGTGGGTGCCGTGCGGCAACCGGGAAAGCACCTCCTCCGGCAGCAGCGGCGTGTGGTGCACGTGCACCTGCGCCACCGCGTCCTCCAGTACGTCGAGCCGCTCCTCGGTGAGGATGTCGGAACGGGTGTCGACCAGATGGAGGTCGAGGTCCTGGCGGGCCAGGATCCGCGCCAGTTCCAGCCCGACGTGTCCCACGCCGAAGATCGCGACGGCCCGTACCACCGGCAGCGGTTCGAGCAGCACCGAGACCGTGCCGCCGCAGCACTGCACGCCGTGCCGGTTGACCACCTTGTCGTTCAGGGCGAAATCGATCAGCTCCGGCTCCGGCGTGGACGCGGCGATCATCTCCCGGGCCCGGTCGATCGCGACGGCCTCGACGTTGCCGCCGCCGATCGACCCCCATGTCTCGCTGCGCCCCACGACGAGTTTGGCACCGGCGTCGCGCGGGGCGTGTCCGCGCACGGTCGCGACGGTCACCAGCACACCGGTCTCCCGGCGTGCCCGCAGCCGTGCGACCGCGGCGAACCACGTCATGTCAGGCACCGCTCAGCGCTTCTGCGTCGGTGCGGATCCCGCCGTCGGCGGCCTGCCCGTCCGGGGCGTGGCCGGAGGCGGCCGACCTTGCGCGGACGCCACCGTCTCGGACGCCACCGTCGCGGGAGGCGTCACCCCGGCGAGCCGCCTGGATCGCCCAGTACACGGCCTCCGGCGTCGCGGGCGAGGCCAGCTCGACACCGACCCCTTCCGGCCCGAACGCGGCGGCGGCCTGCCGCAGCGCTTCCCGCACCGAGAACGCCAGCATCAGCGGGGGCTCACCCACTGCCTTGGAACCGTAGACCGCGCCCTCTTCGGTGGCGTTCTCCATGAGCGTGACGTGGAACTCCTCGGGCATCTCCGAGAAGCTCGGCAGCTTGTAGGTGCTCGCGGCCTGCGTCAGCAGCCGGCCGCGGTCCGGCCCGTCGGTGACGTCCCAGCGCAGGTCCTCGAGCGTCAGCCAGCCCGCGCCCTGCACGAAACCGCCCTCGACCTGACCGATGTCGATCATGGGCGACAGGCTGTCGCCGACATCGTGCACGATGTCCACCCGCCGGATGCGGTACGCGCCGGTGAACCCGTCCACCTCCACCTCGGCCGCGGCGGCGCCGTAGGAGAAGTACTTGAACGGCGAGCCCCGGAACGTCTTGGCGTCCCAGTGCAGACCCTCGGTCCGGTAGAAGCCGGCCGCCGACAGCTGGACCCGCTGGAAGTACGCGGTGCGCACCAGGTCGTCCCAGGCCAGTTCCTCCTCGCTGCCCAGGGTGCGCGCGACGCCGTCGGCGATGCGCACGTCCGAGGCGTTCGACCCCAGCTGCGTGGCGGCCACCTGCAGCAGCCGCTCCCGGAGCTGCTCGCAGGCGTTCTTCACGGCCGCACCGTTGAGGTCGGCCCCGGAACTGGCGGCGGTGGCCGAGGTGTTGGGCACCTTGTCGGTGCGCGTCGGGGCGAGCCGCACCTTGTGCAGCGGGATGCCCAGGGTGGTCGCGGCGACCTGCAGCATCTTGGTGTGCAGGCCCTGTCCCATCTCGGTGCCGCCGTGGTTGATCAGGACGGAGCCGTCCTTGTAGATCAGCACCAGGGCGCCGGCCTGGTTGAAGGCGGTGAGGTTGAACGAGATGCCGAACTTGATGCCGGTGATCGCCAGGGCCCGCTTGGTGTGCGGCTGCGCGGCGTTGAAGGCGGCGATCTCGCGCTCGCGCTCGGCGGTGCCTCCGTTGTCCTGGACCTGTTGCCAGACGGCGGAGATCCGTTCGGGATGGAGGACCGGCTGTCCGTACGGGGTCGAGTGACCCTCCCGGTAGAAGTTGCGCTCCCGCAGCTGCGCCGGGTCCAGGCCGAGGAGCGGCGCGCACCGGCCCATGATGTCCTCGATCACCAGCATGCCCTGCGGTCCGCCGAAGCCGCGGAAGGCGGTGTTGGAGACCTTGTTGGTCTTGGCGATGCGACCGGCGACGCGCGCGTTGGGGATCCAGTACGTGTTGTCGATGTGGCACAGCGCGCGGGCCACCACCGGCTCGGAGAGGTCCAGGCTCCAGCCGCCGTCGGCGGTCAGGGTGGCGTCCAGGGCCTGGATGCGCCCGTCCGCGTCGAACCCGATCTTCCACTCGGCGTGGAACCCGTGCCGCTTGCCGGACATGGTCAGGTCCTGGGTACGGTTGAGCCGCACCCGGACCGGCCGGCCGGTCAGCGTGGCGCCGAGTGCGGCGATGGCCGCGAACCCGTGCGGCTGCATCTCCTTGCCGCCGAAGCCGCCGCCCATCCGCAGACACTGCACGGTCACCTCGTGGCTGTGCAGGCCGAGCACGTGCGCGACGATTTCCTGCGTCTCCGAGGGATGCTGCGTGCTGCTCTGGACGAAGACCTGCCCGGCCTCGTCGACGTAGGCCAGCGCGGCGTGCGTCTCGAGGTAGAAGTGCTCCTGATCGGCGAACTGGAACTCGCCGGTGAACACGTGCGCAGAGTCGGCGAACCCGGCCTCGACGTCGCCGGTCAGCATCACCGGCCGGGCGCCGTGGAAGCTGTTGGCCGCGATGGCGTCCTGCAGCGCGATCAGGGAGGGCCGTTCGTCCAGTTCCACCTCGACGGCCGCGGCACCGAGCCGGGCCGCCTCCAGGGTCTCGGCGAGCACCCAGGCGACCGCGTGGCCGTGGAACATGACCTCGTCGGGGAACAGCGGTTCGTCGTGCTTCATCCCGGCGTCGTTGACGCCGGGCACGTCGGCACCGGTCAGCACGCGGACCACGCCGGGCACGGCGAGCGCGGGCGCGGTGCGCAGCGCCGTGATCCTGCCGTGGGCCTTCATGACCTGGACGGGGTGGGCGTGCAGGACGTCCTTGGTGCGATGGACCAGGTCGTCGGTGTAGAGCGCGGCGCCGGTGACGTGCAGGACGGCACTCTCGTGCGGCATGGACACACCGACGACGGGCTTTTCGGGACGTTCGGACAAATGGCTCATGACGACACCGCCTCGGTGGTTCGCGCGTACAGCTTCAGCAGGCTCTGGCCGAGCATCGCGGAGCGGTAGCCGGCGCTGGCGCGGTGATCGTCCATCGGTGTGCCCTCGTGCCGCAGCACCTCGGCCGCGGCCTCGGTGGTCTGCGCCGTCCAGGGCCTGCCCTCCAGGGCCGCCTCGGTGGCCCGGGCGCGGATCGGGGTGGCCGCCACGCCGCCCAGGCCGATGCGCGCCTTGCGGACGATCCCGTCCTCGATGTCGAGCGCGAAGGCGACCGCCACGCTGGAGATGTCGTCGAAGCGCCGCTTGGCGATCTTGTGGAAGGCCGCGACGGGTGAGAGCGGCAGCGGGATGCGCACCGCGCGGATCAGCTCGCCGGGACGGCGCACGCTCTGCCGGTAGCCGGTGAAGTAGTCCGCCAGCGGGACCGCGCGCTCACCGTCGGCGTCCGCGAGCACCACCGAGGCCTCCAGCGCGAGCAGCACCGGTGGACTGTCGCCGATGGGCGAGCCGGTGCCCAGGTTGCCCCCGAGGGTCGCGCCGTTGCGGATGAGCCGGGATGCGAACTGCGGGAACAGCTCGGCCAGCAGCGGGACGCGGCCGTCGAGGCGGCGTTCGATCTCGGTGAGCGTCAGGGCCGCACCGATCTCGATGTGGTCGGGTTCGACGTGCAGCTCCCGCAGTTCGGGCAGCCGGTCGACGGCGACCACGCAATCGGCCCGGCGGGAGCGGATGTTCACCTCCACGCCCCAGTCGGTGGAGCCGGCCACGACCACCGCGCCGGGTCGCTCGCGCAGCAGCCGCAGGGTGTCGGCCAGGGTGCCCCGCCGCAGGAACGTGCTGCCGCCCTGGCCGTATTCCGTGGCGACCGGGGCAGGCGGCGACTGCTCGCGCCGCCGCGCCAGCGGGTCCTCGTCGGCGGGAGCGCCGACGGCGAACGCGGCGTCGCGGATCGGGCGGTACCCGGTGCAGCGGCACAGGTTTCCGCTCAGTGCGTGCAGATCGAAGCCGTTCGGACCGTGCTCGGGGTCGGAGTCGGCGCCGTCGGCGGGGTCGGCGTGCGCGCAGCGGTCGGGCCGGTAGTACTCGGCGGCCATGCTGCAGATGAACCCCGGTGTGCAGTAACCGCATTGGGAACCGCCGCGGACCGCCATCTCCTCCTGCACCGGGTGCAGGGTGGGCGCCGCGCCGGGTTCCCCGGTGGTGGCGAGCCCCTCGGAGGTGACGATCTCCTGACCGTCGAGGGCCGCCACGGGGACCAGGCAGGCGTTGACCGCCACCCAGTCGGTGGGCCTGTTCACGCCGGGCCGGGCCACCAGGACCGAACAGGCGCCGCATTCACCCTCGGCGCAGCCCTCCTTGGTACCGGTGAGTCCGCGCTCACGCAGGAAGTCCAGCACGGTGGTGTGGGGCGGCGCCGGTGCGATCGGCGCTTCTTCCCCGTTGACCGTGATCCGCGGGGCTACCATGACGGCCCCTCGTTTCGGTGCGCGATCGACTGATTCATCATGTTCGCCAATGTCAGGCAGCTTTCTGTGCTCAGACGCGCCGCGTGAGAGAAACGGGCGCACAACGGCACGCGACAGCGGCGTGCCGGAAGAGGGAGACGGGAAACCCGGAAGGACGTGCCGCGAACGGGCACATCAGAACGGCCTGCTCAGCAGCCGTGCGCGATCCGGCCCGGAACCCAGACGGTGCGCTGGGCGAGGCGACTCAGATCAGAGCTGGTGCACATCTGCCGGTCGCCTCCTTCGGGTGCGTCATGGATCGACGATTCACGCAAATTAGCGGCTGGGGCCACACCGGTCAAGAGTCGGCCCGCCTCCCGTCCGCCCCTCGGAACGCACGGCCGACAAGAGCAGACCGGCCACGTCGGAATCACCGCACCGGGCCCACGCGCGCTCCCCTCGGCACGCCCTCCCCGTCTCAGTGGAACTCGTGGACCACCTGGATCTCGCCGACGATGTGGGCGTTGAAGTCGTCGAGCTCCTCGGCCGGAACCCAGAGCTCGAGGATCGTCTGCCCGCCCGCCTGCTGGACGGGATACCGGCTCAAGAACTCCGACTCGACCTCGAAACGAGTGACGAAGCCGGCACCATCGTGCTTCACGTTCCAGTCCCGCGCGATCCTGATCGCGTACTCCTCGTTGAGGACCGGGTAGAAGATCGGCTGCTCGGGCAGCCGGGGCGGCCACGCACGCCAGTTCAGCTCCCGGACCAGATCCAGCTCCTTGGGGCCGGTGGGGCGCCACAAGGTCGTCGTTGCCTGCTGGCTGGTCATGTCCATCGCTCTCTGATCGTAGGCCTCTGGTACGGCGCGTCGGGAGACCGGACGATACCGGCACCCTGAACTCGGCAGCCACCCAGTTCTTCCGCACTGGCCGGCGCCGTGACCAGCAGGAGAACCGGAAGACCGCTTCAGGAACATTCCAGTAGACCGCGCAGCGTCTCGGCGGCTCGTACGGCGGCGTCCGCGCAGCAGTTGTTGAACAGGACGTGCAGGTGCTCGGCCCGGTCCGCCAGGAAGCGCAGGCGAGGCAGCCAGGCGGCCAGCTCCTCCCGCGTGTAGACATGGCGGAAGCGGTCCTCCTTGCCGCCGGTCCCCCAGGCGGCGCTGCGGCCGTGGAAACGGACGACTGCGAGCTTCGACGACGTGACGGGTGTGACGGCGGGCATCGAGGTGGGCAGCCCCTGGGCCGTGTCCACGGCCACCGCGGTGGCGTCCAGGTCCTTCAGCAGGGCAGCGGTGCGCTCCCGCCGGTCCTCGCGCCACCAGTCGGGATGGCGGAACTCCACGGCCATCGGCCACTGGTACGCCCGTTTCCTGGTGGCGTGGAGCACGGTCTCGGCCCGCACGCCCGGAGCGAACCACGGCGGGAACTGGAACAGTACGGCGCCCAGCCGCCCGGACTCGCGCAGGGGCCGCAGAGCCGCGCCGAAACGGTGCCAGACCTCGTCGAGCAGCTCCGGGTCCCCGAGGTCGTGGCCGCGCAGGTCGGCGGGCAGGGCGGCCCGGCGGGTGGGGTGGCCCGTGAGGAGGGAGAACGCCTTGACGTCGAACCGGAAGTGCGGCGGCGTGCGTTCGCTCCAGAGCACACTGTTGCGCACGCTGGGGAGAGCGTAGTAGCCGGCGTCGACCTCCACGACGGAGAAGCGCTCGGCGTAGTGCCGCAGCCTCCCCTCGGGGTCACGCCGCCCGGCTGGGTACCATCCGCTGGCCACCAGCGCCTTGTCCGTCCATGAACACGTCCCGATCAGCAACTCGCCCATACCGGCCGTCCCTTCGTCACCGGCGCGTCTACCCTGGAAGGCTTTCGCCGCCCTCGGTGACGAACGGCGGGTTCACGCGTGACGCGTGGCGACCTCGCCCCCGGGCGTTCCTGCGACCTGTTGTGTGCGGGCACCGAGGGCTGTGGCGGCGGCAGCGATCGACAATCCCGCGAGCAGTGCGAACAGGGCGGGGTAGCCGCCGAGTGGTCCGGCCAGGACTGCGCCGGCGAAGGGTGCGAGGGCGGCAGCTGCGTGGGATGGCGCTCCGAGGAGTCCGGACAGGCGGCCGTAGTGGGTGGTTCCCCAGCGGTCGGTGACGGCGGTTGCCTGGAGGAGGGTGAGGTTGCCCCGGATGACCCCGGCGAGGACCGACACGGCGACGAGTACGGCGTACGGGCCGGCCACGGACGCGAGGGCCGCGGTGGTGAGGGCGCCGAGCGCGATCAGGCTGACGGTGCGGGCGCTCACGCCCAGGTGGCGGGCGAGGGTCGCGTACAGGGTGCGGCCGAGGGTCTGCCCAGCGCCACCGAGGCCGAGGGCCCACGCCGCCTGGGTGGTGGTGTAGCCGCGTTCGAGGAGGAGGGGGACCAGGCCGATGACGACGGCGTACATCGCGAACGCGGACAGGGTGAAGGTGACAGCCAGCATCCGGAAAGGCCGGCTGCGCACGACGTGTTCGTGGCCGCCGGTGATGTTCGGCGGGTTCGGAGGGGCTGCGGGCCAGGGGGCCTTGAGGGCGAGAGCGTGAGCCGGGACCGTGATGGCCGCGAGGATGCCGGCGAGTACGGCGTAGGTGCCGCGCCAGGAAAGGTGGCCGGCAAGGGCCGCGGTGAGGGGTGCGAAGACGGTGGAGGCCAGTCCTCCGGCGAGGGTGACGATGGTCAGGGCCCGGATGTGGTCCGGGGCCCACCAGCGGGTGAGGGCGGCGAACGCGGGCTGGTAGAAGGTGGCGGCCATCGACGCCCCGGCAAGCAGCCACCCGGCGGTGAAGACGGCGAGATGGGGGGCTGCGGCCACGACGAGGAGGCTGAGGGGTCCGAGGACGGACCCGGCCGTCATGACGGCGTGGGGGCCGCGGCGGTCCAGCACGCGGCCGACGTACATGCCCACGACGGCCGAGACGACGAGCGCTGCGGAGAAGGCGGCGGTGGTCACCCCCGCGGGCCAGCCGGTGTCGGCCGTGATGGCGGGGTTGAGGACGGGGAAGGCGTAGTAGAGGACGCCCCAGCTGGTGATCTGCGTCAGGCAGAGGGCGGGCAGGACGGCGCGTGGCCGCGGCCGGACCCCCGTCCCGGTCGCGGCCACGCCCTTGGTGTTGGCCATGCGGGTCAGCAGCCGCCGGAGGAGGCGGGCGCGCCGATGGTGAGGGTGGCGGGAGCCGCGCAGCAGCCGCCACCGGCCGGTTCGGTGGTCTCGGGCTGGTCGAAGAGGCCGGCTCCGCCGCAGACGCCGGTCTCGGGCAGGGTCAGCTCGACGCGCTCGGCGGCTTCCTGGTCTCCGGCGAGGTGGGCGGCGATGGAGCGGACCTGCTCGTAGCCGGTCATGGCGAGGAAGGTCGGGGCGCGGCCGTAGGACTTCATGCCGACGAGGTAGACGTCCTTCTCGGGGTGGGAGAGCTCGCCCACGCCGTGGGGGTAGACGGTGCCGCAGGAGTGCTGGTTCGGGTCGATCAGCGGCGCCAGCTCCACCGGGGCCTGCAGGCGCTCGTCCAGGCCCAGGCGCAGCTCGTCGAGGAAGCTGAGGTCGGGGCGGAAGCCGGTCAGGACGATGACCTCGTCCACGGCGTCGAGGCGGCGGCCGTCCTCGCCGACCAGGACCAGGCGCCCGTCGCCGTCGCGCTCGATGGCGTCGGTGCGGAAGCCGGTGACCGCGTCGGCGTACCCGTGGTCGACGGCTGCCTTCGCTGCCAGGCCGAGGGCGCCGCGGGCGGGGAGCTGGTCGGCTTCGCCGCCTCCGAAGGTGGAGCCCGAGATGCCTCGGCGCAGGATCCACAGGGCCTTGGTTCCGGTGCCGTCGTCGGTCTTGGCGAGGTCGGCGAGGTAGGCGAGAGCGGTGAAGGCGGAGGCTCCGGAGCCGATGACGGCGGTGCGCTTGCCGGCGTAGCGGGAGCGGACGACCGGGTCCTGGAGGTCGGGGACGCGGTAGGTGATCCGGTCGGCTGCGGCCTTCTCGCCGAGGGCGGCCAGGCCGCTGGCGCCCGCCGGGCTCGGGGTGGACCACGTTCCGGAAGCGTCGATCACGGCGCGGGCGAAGACGCGTTCCTCACGGCCGTCGGCCTGCTCGACGTGGACGACGAACGGCTGGGCGTCACGGTCGGCGTCGACGATGCGGTCCCGGCCGGCGCGGGAGACGCCGGTGACGCGGGCGCCGAAGCGGACGCGGTCGCCGAGGACGTCGGCGAGGGGCTGGAGGTAGAGCTCGGCCCAGTCGCCGCCCGTGGGGTACGAGTCCACGTCCGGCGTGACCCAGCCGGTCGGGGCGAGGAGCTTCTCGGCGGCGGGGTCGACGACCTCACCCCAGCGGGAGAAGAGGCGTACGTGGGCCCAGTCGCGGGTGGCGGCGCCGGCCTGGGGGCCGGCTTCGAGGACGAGGAAGTCCAGGCCGCGGTCTTCGAGGTGGGCAGCGGCGGCCAGTCCGGCGGGACCGGCCCCGATCACGACGACGGGCAGGTCGGTGGTGGCAGACGCGGTCATGGCCGACTCCTCTTGCTTCGATGTTTGTCGATGACTTACGTGATCAGCATGGCACCTGTTTCGATGTGCGTCAACATAGACATTCATCGAATCGATGAGGATCCCGAGGCCCTTCTCGCATTGGTTCGACGTATGTCAACATAGACATATGTCGAATGCGAAGGTGTTGCCGCTGCTGGAGCCCGAGGCCGTCGCCGCGTGCTGCCCGCCGCTGAACGAGCGCCCGATGTCGGCGGACGAGGCCGAGGTCGCGGCGAAGATGTTCAAGGCCCTCGGCGATCCGGTGCGCCTGCGCCTGTTCTCCGCCGTCGCCTCCCACGAGGGCGGCGAGGCGTGCGTGTGCGACATCTCGGATGTCGGCGTGTCCCAGCCGACGGTCTCCCACCACCTGAAGAAGCTGAAGGAAGCCGGACTGCTGTCCTCCGAGCGGCGCGGGACGTGGGTGTACTACCGGGTCGAGCCCTCCGTGCTCGCCGCCATGGGCGCGCTGCTGGGCGGCGCCGCGAAGGCGGCATGACCATGGTGGTTCGGATCGTCCCGATGCTGCCCGAGCACGCCGAGCAGGTCCTCTCGATCTACCAGGCCGGAATCGACGAGGGCAACGCCACCTTCGAGACCGCCGCCCCACACTGGGCGTCGTTCGACGCCGCGAAACTGGCCGGGCACCGCTTCGTCGCCTTGGACACGGACGAGGCGGTGCTGGGCTGGGTGGCGGCGAGCACGGTCTCGGACCGCTGCGCGTACGCAGGGGTGGTCGAGCACTCCGTCTACGTCCACCCCGATGCCCGCGGCCTGGGCGTGGCCCGTGCCCTGCTGGACACGCTGATCTGCTCCACCGAGAAGGCCGGCATCTGGACGATCCAGTCCGGGATCTTCCCCGAGAACACCGCCAGCCTCGCCCTGCACGAGCGCGCCGGCTTCCGGGTCATCGGAACCCGCGAACGCATCGGGCGCCATCACGGCGTGTGGCGGGACGTGGTCCTGCTGGAGCGCCGCAGCGCCGTCCTGGCATAGCGCGGTTCGCGCCGGCGCAGGCCGATAGGGCGAGGGTCCACGCAGGGCAGTCGAATCCTGGGCTCGGAGGTCTCCACCAACCGCCGGACGACCCCTGGTGGCATTCCTCGAAGCTGCGGCCCGGCCGTAGCAGGCGGGCCATCGACCGGCGATGATGCCGTGATGCGCACCGAAACTGACCTCGACCGCCTCCACCCGACGCACACCGCACCCGTGGTGTTCGCTGCGGGAGCGGCGATCGGCGTTCTCGGCGGGATGATCGGGCTGGGCGGCGCGGAGTTCCGGCTGCCGCTGCTGATCGGGCTGTTCGGGTTCGCGGCGCTCTCGGCGGTCATCCTGAACAAGGCGATGAGCCTGGTCGTGGTCCTGGCCGCGCTGCCCGCCCGGCTGGCCGCGGTCCCGGCCGCCGAAGTGGCCACCCGCTGGCCCGTCGCGGCCAACCTCCTGGCCGGCAGCCTGCTCGGCGCGTGGGCCGGAGCCTCCTGGGCCGTCCGGATGCGCTCCGCCACCCTCTACAAGGTCCTGGCCGCCCTCATGGTGCTCATGGCGGCCGCCCTGGTCCTCACGCACACCACCACACTCGGCACGCTCGATCTGCCCCTGACGGCTCAGATCCCCGCAGGGATCGCGGCCGGCTTCGGCATCGGTGTCGTCGCCGCCATCATGGGCGTCGCCGGCGGGGAGCTGCTGATCCCGACGATCGTGCTGCTCTTCGGGCAGGACATCAAAACGGCCGGCAGCCTCTCCCTGCTGGTGTCCCTGCCGACCATGCTCGTCGCCTTCGCCCGCTACAGCCGTGACGGCAGCTTCGCCGTCCTGGGCGCCAACCTCCGGTTCACCGCGACCATGGCCGCGGGCTCGATCGCGGGCGCAGTCCTGGGCGGGCTGCTGCTCGGTGTGTTCCCGGACGTGGTCCTGATCCCCGCGCTGGCCGTCATCCTTCTCGTGTCCGCGTACAAGCTGGCCCGGCACGACTGATCACACGGGACGCCTCGGTGGGTCGTACCGGATGAGGTGGGGACGGGCGTCAGGTGAGGACGGGTGTCAGGTGAGCAGGTCGCGGATCTGCCGGGCGGCCTCGCGGGCCGGGCGGCCGACGCCGATGAGGGTGGCGGAGGCGGGGCCGGTCCAGTCCCCGTAGCCGAGCAGGTGCAGGCGCGGCTCGTCGAGGGACCGGGTGCCGTCGGTGGCGATGTGGCCTCGGCTGCCGCGCAGGCGCAGGCCGGCGAAGTGGGCCAGCGCAGGCCGGAAGCCCGTGCACCAGATGACCGCGTCCGCCCCGGCCTCCGTGCCGTCAGCCCATCGCACACCGGTGGGGGTGAGCCGGCCGAACATCGGCCCGGCCGTCAGGAGCCCGGCGTCGCGGGCCGCGCGGACCGGGGGTACGGCGACGATGTCGCCGAGGGAGGCGACGCCTCCGGTGTCGGTGCGGCCTGCGTCGAGGGCGCGGCGGCGGGCGGTGGCGTGGTCGAACAGGACGTGGCCGTCGATGTCGTCGGCCAGGTAGCGCGGCGGGCGTCGGGTCACCCAGGTGAGGTCGGCCGTACCGGCGAGGTCTGCGGCGATCTGTGCCCCGGAGTTCCCACCGCCCACCACGATCACGCGCTGTCCTGCGAACTCGGCGGCGCTGCGGTACTGGACCGTGTGCAGCTGGCGTCCGGTGAACGCGCGGCGGCCCGGGACAGCGGGCAGGAACGGGCGGGTCCAGGTCCCGGTGGCGCTGATGACGGCGCGGGCCTGCCAGTCGCCGCCCTCGGTCTCGACGCGCAGGAACGCGCCGTCGCGGTGGACCGCCTCCACCCACACGCCGCGCTCGACCGGGAGCTCGTACCGCTTTTCGTAGTCCGCGAGGTACGACACCACGTGCCCGCCATCGGGGTAGAGGTGTCCCTCCTGCACGGGCATCAACCGGCCGGGCAGCGAGGAGTACGCCGCGGGCGAGAACAGGCGCAGCGACTCCCAGGTGTGCTGCCAGGCCCCGCCGGGTGCCGTCTGGGCGTCGAGGACGACGTGCTCGACGCCCAGACGGCGCAGGTGGTAACCGGCGGCGAGCCCGGACTGGCCGCCGCCGATCACCACCACGTCCGTGCGCCGGCTCATGCCGTGGGCGTCCCGGTGTCGGTCTTGCCGCGCATGAAGATGACCGCGACGAGCGCCAGGCCGACGACCACCCCGACCAGCTGCACGCCAATGAAGCCGGCCACCGAGGACGGGGCGATGCCCGCGAAGGTGTCGGTGAAGGCGCGACCGATGGTCACCGCCGGGTTGGCGAACGAGGTGGAGGAGGTGAACCAGTACGCGGCGCCGATGTACGAAGCCACCGCGACCGGCGCGAACCGCAGCCGGTCGGTCTTCGCCAGCCCGAAGATCAGCAGGATCAGACCTGCGGTGGCGACGACCTCGCCGAGGAGCAGGTTCCCGGCAGACCGGTCGTGCGTGGACCACTTCACCAGCGGCTCGCCGAACATGGCGTCCGCCAGGATCGCGCCCGCGATCGCCCCGGCGACCTGGGACGGCACGTACACGGCCACCTCGCGGGCGTTCACGCCGGCGCCGCCGCGGCGGGCGGTCCACCACTCGGCCAGCGTCACGGCCGGGTTGAAGTGCGCGCCGGAGACCGGTCCGAGGAGGGCGATCAGCACACCGAGGCCGAAGACGGTGGCGGTGGAGTTGGCGAGCAGTTGCAGCGCGACGTCGTCGGTGAGCTTGGTGGCCTGGATTCCGGAGCCGACCACGACGGCGACCAGCGCGGCGGTGCCGACCAGCTCGGCCACGGCCCGCGCGATCAGTGGCGTGCGGGGCGGGGTCGCGCCGGGTGCGGGCTGCGGCGACGTGTCGACGGCTATGGCGTCGCTCGCGGCGGGCTCGGTGGCGGTCAAGGCGGGTTCTCCTCGGGCAGGTGAGGCAAGGCGCGGGACGGCTACGGGCAGGACCGCTTGAGGTGCGCTTCGGCGGTGGCACGCGCGGTCCGGGCCAGGTCGGCGAACTGACCGGCGATGCCTTCGATGACTTCCGGGCGCAGGCGGTAGTAGGTGAACCTCCCGCAGGGCTCCGTTTCCACGACTCCGGCTTCGCGCAGCACCTTCAGGTGGTTGGAGAGGTTGGTCTGCTTGGCACCCGTCTCCTCCACGAGGTGGGTGGTGCAGAGCGTCTCCCTGGCGAGGAGGGTCACGATCTGGAGCCTGAGCGGATCGGCCAGAACCCGGATCAGATCAGTGTCGACTGACGTCATCATGGACTGATACTGTCACATCATCGAGGGCTGACACCAGCCTGGGCTGAACCATGCCACCGGTCCGTGACATGCCCCAGCCGCGCCTGCCATGAAGGAAATGCCGATGTCCGCGAACCCGCTCGCGTCCGTTCTCTTCGTCTGCATCCACAACGCCGGCCGCTCCCAGATGGCCGCGGGCTTCCTGCGCCATCTCGCCGGGGACCGCGTCGAGGTCCGCTCCGCCGGCTCGATGCCCGGCGACCGGATCAACCCCTCCGCGGTGGCCGCCATGGCCGAGCTGGGCATCGACATCTCCGACCAGACGCCGAAGGTGCTGACCCCCGAGGCCGCCCAGGCCTCCGACTACATCATCACCATGGGCTGCGGCGACGCCTGCCCCTACTTCCCCGGCAAGACCTACCTCGACTGGCAGCTCGAGGACCCGGCCGGCCAGGGCGTCGAGGCCGTCCGCCCCATCCGCGACGAGATCAAGGACCTCATCGAGGGCCTCATCGCGGAGATCGACGCGAAGAAGGCCTGAGGCGACGTGAGCGACACGATCCCGGCTGAGGCATACGCGACGTCGTCACCATCGGCTCCGACCCCGCCGGATACACCGCCGCCCTCTCCCCTGCCCGCGCGCAGCTCCTTCCTTCCGCCTCCCGGAGGCGGAAGGTCTGCGTACCGGCGTCGGCGCTGGCCGGATCTACCGCCGCTGCGGCTGCGGAGATACCCAGCACCCAGACGCGCTCCAGCCGCGCCTGGATCGCCATCTCACCCGTGTCGCCACGCCACTTCGACACCGAGCAACGACAACAACCTGCACGAGGGGCGACCCTGACGATCCGGGTCTCCAGGACGCTGCGGCACTCCACCCTGTCGACCACCGCGAACATCTACAGCCACCTCACCCGGCACGGCAGGCCGCCCGCGAAGCCGTCGACTGCATCGACCGCACCCTCACCGGAGCTCAGAAGGCCGGGCTCGAGACGCGGCGCCAGGCGTGGCTGAGACCACCGCGCGACCACATCCGCCAGCTCGGTGAAGTCGTCCGCCGGCTCCGCTCCCCCGCAGCGCCGGCCTCCTGCGCCACGGCCTCCCGGCCGCGGGCCGGACGTACGACCCCATGGCGACCACCATGGCTCCGGACGCACGAAAGGCCGCCCTCTCATGTGTGAGAGAACGGCCTCCGACCTGCATGAAGCATGGTCGGGACGACAGGATTTGAACCTGCGACCCCTTGACCCCCAGTCAAGTGCGCTACCAAGCTGCGCCACGTCCCGATGCGCGCTGACCTGGGGTTTCCCCTGGTTGGACGCGCAGGAGAACAATACCGCACTTCGTGGGGTGGTCGCGCGCACCTTTCCGGTTGGCGATCCGGAGCGGGATCTTCTTGACCTCGAGCGCGCTTGAGGTTGCACGATCCTTGCATGACACAGGCAACTGCGGACGCGGAGTTCCGCTACGACGACCTGGGCCGGCTGATCGGCCTCATGACCGGGGCCGAGAAGCACGGGCCCGCCGCCACCTCCACGCTCGACGTGCTGTGGGTGCTCTACGACCGGGTGCTGCGGGTGACGCCCGCCACCGCCGGGGACGCCGGGCGGGACCGGTTCCTGCTGTCCAAGGGGCACGGGCCGATGGCGTACTACGCCGTGCTCGCCGCGAAGGGGTTCTTCCCCGTCGAGTGGCTGCCCGGCTTCGGATCGTACGCGTCGCCGCTCGGGCACCACCCGGACCGCACCCTGATACCGGGCGTGGAGATCGGCAGCGGGTCGCTCGGGCACGGGCTGCCGCTCGCCGTCGGCAGCGCGCTCGGGCTGCGCGCCCAAGGGCTGGCCGATCCGGCGGTGTGGGTACTGATCGGGGACGCCGAGCTGGACGAGGGCAGCAACCACGAGGCGCTCGCCTACGCGGGCTCCGCCGGGCTGGAGAGGCTGCACACCGTGGTGATCGACAACGATTCCGCGACGCACGGCTGGCCCGGCGGGATCGCGGCCCGGTTCGAGGCCGCGGGCTGGTCCGCGGCCACCGTGGACGGGCGGGACCACGCCGCGCTGCACGCCGCCTTCACCGCACCGCACCCCGGCCGGCCGCACGTCGTGGTCGCCCGTGTCGAGAAGAA
This sequence comes from Streptomyces sp. NPDC048349, assembly GCF_040651925.1. Classification (NCBI taxonomy): domain Bacteria; kingdom Bacillati; phylum Actinomycetota; class Actinomycetes; order Kitasatosporales; family Streptomycetaceae; genus Streptomyces; species Streptomyces sp. NPDC048349. The sequence continues at coordinate 24,444 of NZ_JBEZLA010000039.1, forward strand.
GCAGTAGAAGCAGGAGTAGGGGAGCCGAGACTTATGGACACCATGCGGGAACGATTCATCTCCGTCACGTCACGCCTGCTCGACGAGGACCCCCGGCTGGCCGTCGTGCTCGCCGAGATCTCCATGGACGGGTTCCTCCCCGCCCGGCAGCGCCATCCGGACCGGGTGATCAACGTCGGGATCCGGGAACAACTGCTCGTCGGCGTCGGCGGCGGCCTCGCCCTCACCGGTATGCGGCCGGTCGTGCACACCTTCGCCAGCTTCCTCGTGGAGCGGCCGTTCGAGCAGGTCAAGCTGGACTTCGGGCACCAGGGCGCGGGGGGCGTCCTGGTCAGCGCGAGCGCCAGCTACGACTGGCCGGCCGGCGGGTTCACGCACATGGCGCCGGGCGACGTGGCCCTCCTGGACACCCTCGACGGCTGGACCGTCCACGTCCCCGGGCACCCCGACGAGGCCGAGGCGCTGCTGCGGCACGCTTACGCCGCCGGGGACGACAAGGTCTACGTCCGCCTGTCCCAGCAGTCGAACACGGCGCCGCGCCCGGTGCGGGACCTGCGCTTCCAGACCGTACGGGAGGGACGCGCGGGCGTGGTCCTGGCCGTCGGGCCGCTGCTGGACAACGTCCTGGCGGCGACCGAGGGCCTGGACCTGACCGTGCTGTACGCCCCCACCGTGCGCCCCTTCGACGACGCGGCGCTGCGCGAGGCCGCCGGGCGGGGAGGGAACGCCGACGTGGTCCTCGTCGAGCCCTATCTGGCCGGTACCTCCACGACCGCCGCGAACGACGCCCTGGCTCAGGTGCCGCACCGGGTGCTGGGCCTGGGCGTGGGCCGCGCCGAGCTGCGCCGCTACGGCACGCTCGACGAGCACACCGCGGCGCACGGACTGGACCCGCACTCCCTGCGCGAGCGCATCACCGGCTTCCTGCGCCCGCCGGCACGGTAGGCACCCGTGGGGAGGAGAGGGCGTGGGGTGGGGAGCGCTGGCCGGTGCCAGGTGTCCACGGTCCCTGACGGGGGTCGCAGGCGGCACCCGGCGTCGGCGCGGAACGGTCCGCTCGCCGGGACGCCGCAGCGGGCCCCGTGCCGCCCGGCTCCGCCCGCCTCCGCCCGCCGCGGCTCAGCCCTCGGCGCCCTCGCCGGTCCGGCCGCCGCCGCGGCCCCCCGCCTCGCCGTCCGCCAGTTCCGGATGGGCCGCCGCCAGCCGCTTCGGGGCGGCCTGGAGCCAGGAGTCGATCAGGATCGAGCGCAGTTCCGCCTCGTCGTCCAGCGCCTCCAACCGGACGCGGAGCCAGGCGTAGTTGTCGTCGTGCCCCTCGCGTATGAAGAACTTCTCCGGCTCCGCCGCGATCAGCTCGGCCCGGTCCTCCTTGGGGCACTTGACCCCGATCGCCGCGTCGTCGTCGGCCAGCGCGGCGAAGATCTTTCCGCCCACCCGGAAGGTCGGCGTGCCCCAGGCCGGCTTCTCGCTGCTGTCCGGGAGCGACAGCGCGATCGCACGGACGTCCTGCGCGGTGGTAGCCATGCCACGACCGTAGACCCCGCCACTGACATCGGCCGCGCCGCCGAGCCGTGCACCGGCCCGGCCGGAGGGGCGGTGCGCAAGGCTCGGGCGCCGGGCCCGGGCCCCGGCCCCGGCCCCGCTACGCCGTCCGCCGCCGGTCCTCCCGGGCATGGAGCAACTCGACCAGCTCCGTCGCCAGCGACTTCACCGTGGCGAGGCCCTCCGTGCCCCACCGGCGCGGCACCACGTCCACCGCGCACACCGTGCCCAGCACGATCCCGCGCCGGTCCGTCAGCGGCGCGCCCACGTACGAGCGCACCCCGCTCTCGTCCACCACCGCGTTGCCCGCGAAGCGCGCGAAGTCCCGTACGTCTTCCAGCACCAGCGCCCGGCGCCGCACCACCACGTGCGGGCAGTAGCCGTGGTCGCGGGCCAGCACCCGCGCCGGGTACTCGCTCGCGGGCGCCTCGGCGGCGTGGTGCAGCCCGGCGAAGAACTGCCGTTCCTCGCCGATGAAGTTGACCCCCGCGTAGGGCGCGGCCAGCACGTCCGCGACCCGACGGGCGAAGGCGTCCAGTTCGGCGTCCACCCGTTCGCCCAGCCCCAGTTCGCGCAGCCGGACGACGCGCGCGGGCGCCTCCCGGTCCACGGGCGTGAGCAACAGGTGTCCGGTCGATTCGTAGTACGTCATGACGGTTCCCCCGACTCCGAGGACGAAGAGCTGATGGTGACCCCCGCGGCCGTGCACAGGAGGTGGCGGACGAGGGCGGCCAGCGTCCCCGTCCCGGAGCTGGTCAGGCGCGCGTCGCACCGTACGACGGGCACCTCGGGCCCCAGCCCCACCGCTTCGCGCACCTCGTCGGGCCCGTAGCGGTGGCCGCCGTCGAACTCGTTGACGGCGACGATGAAACCGATCCCGCGCCGCTCGAAGAAGTCCACGGCGGGGAAGCAGTCGGCGAGGCGACGGGTGTCGGCGAGCACCACCGCCCCGAGCGCGCCGGCGCACAACTCCTCCCACAGGAACCAGAACCGGTGCTGCCCGGGCGTCCCGAAGAGGTAGAGCACGTGCCCCTGGTCGAGCGTGATGCGGCCGAAGTCCAGCGCGACGGTCGTCGTGCTCTTGGCCTCGACCCCGTCCAGCGGATCGGCGCTCTCGCCGAGGTCGCTCAGCAGTTCCTCCGTGCTCAGCGGTTCGATCTCGCTCACCGCGCCCACGAAGGTGGTCTTGCCCGCCCCGAAACCGCCCGCGACCAGGATCTTCAGCGTCGCGGGAGCGGCCCCCGGGGCGGGTGCGTCACAAGCGTTTGTGGAGGCCATCGAGCACCGCCCGGAGCAGAGACTGGTCATCGGCGGCGAAGGATCCGCCGCCCGGGAACCGCGGGGCCTGCGCCATGACGGCCCCGTGTTCCATCAGATCGGACAGGAGCACCTTCACCACCACGGCGGGCAGCCGCAGTTGCCCGGCGACCTCGGCGACCGTGACCGCCGCGGCGCCCGCGCACAGCCGGAGGGCGAGCGTGTGCTCCGCCCCCAGCGGTACGCGCGGCCGCACCCCGGTCGCGGTCACCAGGGAGAGCAGGTCGAGCGCAATACCGGGCCGGGTCCGCCCGCCGCTGGCGGTGTACGGGCGCATCACCCGGCCCGCCGAGTCGTCGAGCCAGGGCGTGTCCCGCCCCTTCGCCGACGCACCGGCCGCGAACGCCCCCGTCGGACGGAGCCTCATCGCTCCGGGTCGGCGACCGGCCGCCTCGGCGGGGCCGCCAGGTACGGTCGTACGCTCTTGACCAGCATCGCCATCTCGTAGCCGAGCACTCCGGCATCGGCCTCGCGATCGGCGAGGACCGCCAGACAGGTACCGGAGCCGGCGGCCGACACGAAGACGAGCGCGGTGTCGAGTTCGACGACGACCTGGCGGACCTCCGCGCCGTCCCCGAAGCGGGCTCCGGCGCTGCGGCCCAGCGAGTACAGCCCGGACGCCAGCGCGGCCATGTGGTCCGCGCTGTCCGCGTCCAGGCCGTGCACGCAGGTCACCAGGCCGTCGGCGGTGAGCAGGACGGCGCTGCGCGTGTACGGCACGCGTTGCACCAGACCGCTGAGCAGCCAGTCGAGGTCCGAGAGCCGGTTGCCGGTCTTCGTCGCCACTTCGCCGCCCATGGGGGTGTGCTCCTTGCTGAGGTGAGGGGTCGGGGTCATACCTGGTTCTCCGACTGGGCGAGGCCGAAGCCCCGTTGGAAGGCGGCCATCAGGCCGGGGTCGTGTACGGGCTGCTCGGGATCCGGGGCCCGCCGGGGAGCGGGGGCCTCGCGCAGCTGGGGCGCGAGGTGCTGCTGCGCCCGCCGGCGCGGCAACGGCGGCCGCGCCTCCGCCGGGCCGGCCCCGGCCGGGTCCGCCCCTGCCGTCACGGGCGCGGGTGCGGCCCCGGCCCACACCTCGGGCAGGGCTTCGGCCCCGGCCGGGGTCGTCGGCTCAGGCCCGGGCCAGGGCTCCGGCTCGCTCAACGGCTCGGCCGGGGCCGGGGCCGGGGCCGAAGTCGTTCCCGCGTCCCCGGACCGCGGCGCGGGCACCTGCACGGCCGCACCCTCGAACCGCTGCCCGGCCCCTGCCACGGCTTCGGCCCAACGCCCGGACCGGGCCACGGCTTCGGAACCCGACCCGGACCCTGCCACGGCTTCGGGCCCCCGCCCGGGCCCAGCCACGGCTTCGGAACCCGACCCGGACCCGGCCACGGCTTCGGGAGCCGTCCCGTGACCGGGCTCCGCCGGGGCCGCCGGTCCGGCCCCCGGTCCGGCCGGGAGGGGACCCGGAGCGGTCCCCGAGGCAGCCGCCGGCCACGGCTCCGGTCGGGGCACGGGCGGTTGGGGACGCGGCGGGCCCACCCGGACGGGCTCCAGGGGCGGCATCGGAGCCGCCCGCCCGGTGCCCCAGGAGGTGGCGCGGGAGCCCCCCGCCGCGTCGGCCGCGCTCGGCGCCTCCGCGCCCAGCAGCTCCTGCGGCAGCACCAGGACGGCGAGCACCCCGCCGTAGATGTTGGACTTGAGCTCGACGGCGATCCCGTGCCGGCGGGCCAGCGCGGAGACGACGAACAGCCCGATCCGCCCGTCCGCGAGCAGGTTGCGCACGCTGATCTGGTCCGGGTCGCCGAGCAGGGCGTTCATCCGGTGCTGCTCCTCCGGCGGCATGCCCAGCCCGCGGTCCTCCACCTCGACCGCAATGCCGGCGGTGACCCGTTCGGCGCGCAGCACCACATCCGTGTCGGGGGCGGAGAACACCGTGGCGTTCTCGACGAGTTCGGCCAGCAGGTGCACCACGTCGGCGACGGCGTGGCCGCGCACGCTGCCGCCCGCCGGGGGCACGACCTTGACCCGGGTGTACTGCTCGACCTCCGCCACCGAGGAGCGGAGCACCTCGCTCAGGTCGATGGGCCGGGTCCACTGGCGCCGGCTGGCGGCGCCGCCGAGCACGGCGAGGTTCTCCGCGTGGCGGCGGATGCGGGTGGCGAGGTGGTCGACGTGGAAGAGCTCCTTGAGCAGGTCCGGGTCCTCGACCGTGTCCTCCAGTTCGTCCAGCAGCGAGATCTCGCGGTGGACGAGGGACTGCAGGCGGCGCGCGAGGTTGACGAAGACCTCGACCTTCCGCTCGCTGTCGGAGGGCGTGGCCGGTCCCGCCAGCCGTACGAGCGTCGCGTGGGCCTGTTCGCGGGCGCCGCGCAGCTCCTGCGACAGCAGCCAGAACTCGTCCACACCCGCCGGATCGGCGCCGGACGGCGGGCCGGTCGGGCCGCCCCGCACCGGGCGCGGCGGGGTCTCGCCGCGCTCCAGCCGGTCGGCGGCTGCGCGCAGCTCCTGGCGGCCGCGCACGCTGGAGCGGCGCAGCGCCTCGCACCGGTCCCGTACGGCCTTGGCCGCGCGCTGCGCGCCGAGCAGGGCCGCCGCGAGGGCGGCGACGAAGAGGAGGGCGCAGCCGGTGAGCACCGGCCAGAGCCGGGCGTCCCGGTCTCCGGCGCCCCCGCCGAGCTGGAGGGTGAAGATGACCGCGGCGGTGCCGCTGAGCCCGGCGGCGAGCGCGGGCAGGACGGCGGCGCGGACCAGCTGGGGGCGTATCTGCCGGCCCGGACCGGTGACGGCGTGTCTCGACGGGGCGTGGCGGGCGGCGCGGAGTCCGGACATCGGCGTCCTCGGTACGTGGGGCCCGGCCCCCAGCGGTCCCGGGGCCCGGTGTTGATCACCGGATACCCACGCTAGACCGCACCGTCCCGCCCCTGACGCCCAGTTGGGGAAGTTCACGGGGGTGCTTCCCGCTCCCGGTGGAGCGCTCGTACAGCCGCCCGAATCCCCCGGGTCACCCTTGCGGCGGGGAGCGCGGCCACCGAGCGCCCCCGAGGGCCGGGGCTCCGCCCCCGAGGTCCGGGGCTCCGGCCCCGGGACGCCGCCTCCGGAGTGCCGCCTCCGGAGTGCCGCCGCGGGGGCGCGGCCGTCCGTCAGGACCCCACGGCCTCCGGCTCCTCGCGGATCACGCCCGTCGCCCGCCCGGCGGTCACCGCGGCGACGGCGACTTCGGGTGCGGCGTGGCCGCCGGCCGTGAAGGGCCGCCACCACGGCTTCGCGGGAGCGTCCGCCGCCCCCGGCTCGAAGGGCTGGCCGGGGATCGGCAGGGCGATCGCGGCGCCGGCCCCCTGCGCCGCCGCTAGGGTCCCCTCACCCGGCTCGTCCCACGGGTGCGGGGCCAGGTTGAAGGTGCCCCAGTGGATCGGCAGCATCGTCCCGTGCGGGGCACCGCCCTGGAGGTCGAGGTGGGCGCGCATGCCCTCCTCGGGCGTCATGTGGATGTCGGGCCAGTACTCCGAGTACGCGCCGATCTGGATCATCGTGGCGTCGAAGGGCCCGTGTTCGGCACCGATCTCCTTGAAGCCGGGGAAGTAGCCGGTGTCCCCGCTGTGGTAGATCCGGTGCTCGTCCCCCGCGACCACCCAGGAGGCCCACAGGGTGTGCTGCTGGTTGCGCAGCCCGCGTCCGCAGAAGTGCCGGGCGGGCGTCGCGGTGAGCGAGAGCCCGGCGACCTCGGTGGTCTCGTTCCAGTCGAGCTCGCGCAGCCGGTCGGCCGGCACGCCCCAGCGCTCCAGGTGCGCCCCGACGCCCAGCGGGACGGCGAAGACCGTGTCCGTACCGGCGAGCTCCTTGATCGTCGGCAGGTCGAGGTGGTCGTAGTGGTCGTGCGAGATCACCACGACGTCGACCGGTCCCAGCGAGGCCAGCGGCACGGGTACCGGGTGCAGCCGCTTGGGCCCGGCGAAGGGGAAGGGCGAGCACCGCTCGCCCCACACCGGGTCGAACAGCACGCGTCGCCCGTCGATCTCGGCGAGCACGCTGGAGTGCCCCATCCAGGTGAGACGCAGTCCGCTCGCGGGCGGCTTCGCCAGCTCCGCGAGGGTGGTCGGATACACGGGGATCGGCGCGCCGGGGGTGCGCCGGACCCGCTGCTCCCGCTGGAAGTAGGTCTTGGCGAACTCCGCCATCGACCCCGACGGCCTGGTCCGGGCCCCGAGCGGGTTCTGGAAGACGCCGTCGGCGAAGTTCGGTGAGTTGTGGATCCGCTCCAGCCGGGCGCCGGCGGGGTCCGCGCCGAAGGCCTCGGGCCGCAGGGCACGCAGCCGCGGACGCAGGGGACGCGGGGGACGGGAGCCGGTCAAGGCGCCTCCTGGGGGAATGGGGTCGGGACGGTCGTCGGTCTACGACCTTCCCAACGCACACCTCCCCCGAAGGATTCCGCTTGCGGTCCCCGTCCCCGTCTGCGGCTCCCTACAGGGGCATCAGGTCGGGGCGCTTCGCCTCGACGTGGTCCCCGGAGGACTCCCCGCGCAGCCGGCGCCCGATCCAGGGCACCAGGTGCTCGCGCGCCCACTGGATGTTGTCCCGGGTCACGTCCACCGAGCCGCGCGGCCGCTGCGGCGGCCACGGCTGGTCGGGGTCGGCGGGCACGTCCAGCCCGAGCACCTGCGCGGCGCGCAGCGCCACGCGCGTGTGGCCCTCGGGCGAGAGGTGCAGCCGGTCGGTGTCCCAGGCGCGCCGGTCCTGTACGGACTTCAGCGACCACAGGTCGAGCACCGGGCAGTCGTAGCGGTCGGCGATGGCGCGCACGTGCGCGCTGTACGTCGCGACCTTGCCGCGGAGGTGCTTGAGGACCGGCACGCCCCGGGTGTCGAAGCCGGTGGTGATCATGACCAGGCCGACGGACCCGGTGAGGTCGGCGACGGCGGCCTCGAACCGCTCCGCCACGTCGTCGGGGTCGGTGCCGGGCCGGATGATGTCGTTGCCGCCCGCGCAGAAGGTCACGAGGTCCGGGGCGAGCTCCTTGGCCCGCGGGACCTGCTCGGCCACGATCTGGTCGAGGAGCCGGCCGCGCACGGCCAGGTTCGCGTACCGGAAGTCGTGTTCGTCACGCTGGTCGGCCAGGAGCACGGCGAGCCGGTCCGCCCAGCCGAGATAAGAATCCCCGGGTCCCGGGTCCCCCACGCCCTCGGTGAAGCTGTCCCCGATCGCCGCGTACGAGCCGATGGTCTTGAGTGTCGTCGTCGTCGCTGCCACGGAACGACATCCTTCACCCGCGCACACGACCTACGCCAACGTAAGCAGGGGTTGACGGACCGTGATCTATACCACGCGGGAGATAAGGAATAAGTACACGCCAGGCCGGGACCCCCCTCGGGCCCCGGCCTGGCGCGTGTCCGTGCTCCGGCGGCGGCTGCCGTCAGATGGTGACGCCCTTCGAGCGGAGGTAGTTCACCGGGCTGATGTCCGAGCCGTAGGACTGGGTCGTGCGGATCTCGAAGTGGAGGTGCGGGCCGGTCGAGTTGCCGGTCGAACCGGAGAGGCCGATGCGCTGGCCGGCGGTGACGCTCTGGCCCACCGAGACGGACAGCGAGGAGAGGTGGCCGTACTGGGAGTACTTGCCGTCCGCGTGCCGGATGATGACCTCGTTGCCGTACGCCCCGGCCCAGCCGGCGGAGACCACGGTGCCGGCGCCGACGGCCTTGACGGTGGTGCCGGAGCTGGCGATGAAGTCGACGCCCGTGTGGTAGCCCGAGGACCACATCGCGCCCGCGACCTTGTACTGGGTGGATATCCCGCCGCTCACCGGAGCCACGAAGCCGGCGCCGCTGGGCGCCTCGGCCTCGGTGGAGGAACCGCTGCTCTGCGGCTGGCGCTTCGGCTGCGGGGCGGGGGCGTCCTGCTCGGCGGAGGGGCCCTCGTCGGAGGATCCGGAACCGGTCCAGGACCGCTCGGCGGGAGCCGGAGCCGGAGCCGGCTCGGCGGGAGCGGGCTTGGCGGGAGCCGGCTTGGCGGGAGCGGGCTTGGCGGCGGACGGCTCGGCCGGAGCCGCGTCGGCCGGGGCCGGCCGGCCCTTGGCTCCGAGGGTCAGCTTCAGGCCCGGGTGGATCAGGGAGGGGTTGCTGCCGACGGCCTCGCGGTTGTCGGCGTACAGCTTGTGCCAGCCGCCCTCGAGGTGGCGCTCGGCAGCGATCTTGGAGAGGTAGTCGCCGGGGACGACCGTGTAGACGGTCGGGGCGGCCTCCACGGCGGCGGGCGCGGCCTGGAGCGCGAGGGGGAGCTGCGGGGCGACGGCGAGGGCGGGGGCCGTGGCGGGGGCGGCGGCCGGAGCGGTGGCCGCGTTGGCGCCGGCGGCACCCATCAGGGGCAGCGCGAGGGCCGCACCACCGGTGCCGGCGACGGCGAGACCGCGGGAAAGGGAACGGGACTTGGGACGGCGGTGCTTACCCTTTGCAGGCATGGCGAATTCCTCTCCGTCGCCTGCGAGGTGAGCTGTCGGGTTCGGACTGGAGATGTCCGGCCGTACATGAACGGAACATGGACGACTTCACCCCTAGCGGCTCCGGAGGGAAGATCCGGAACAGCGGCTTACCTGGTTCCCCCGCTCCTGCCGCGCGCGTGAATAGTCGGGTGCGGTTTCCGGGAGGCGGCAGGATTAGGCGGTCCACCCGGATCGATCGCGAAGGTAATCGAGTCCGGCCGCACGGAACAAGCCATGAATTTCCAAAAGGAATCACCGGCATGAGGGATCGACGGAATTCCGGTCACCCTGCGTCCATTCCACACCGTCAACAACCGCTCCGGCCGGGCCATTCGACTTTCGCGATCAGGCACTCACGGTCACCGTATGATCTGGCTCACGGGGCCGTGTCCGATCTCGCCGCCGGATATGGCAAGTTGGAGCCAACCGACTCAATTCGGACAGATGCCCCACCACGAACCGGAGGAGCTGCTTTGACCCAGCGGATACAGGAGCCGGAACTGTCCGGAGTGCGCAATTTCCGCGATGTGGGCGGATTGCCGACTTCCGACGGACGACAGGTCAGGACGGGACGACTGTTCCGAAGCGGACATCTCGCACATGCCACCGAAACCGATGCAGAGTTCCTCGCATCGCTCCGGCTCCACACCATCTTCGACTTCCGCAACGACGCCGACCACGCCCTGGAGGGTCCGGACGTCGAGCTGCCCGGCGTGCGGAACGTCAACATCCCGTTGTCGGACCCGGCCGACGGCAGGGAGTTCTGGAAGATGGTCCGCGACGGCGGCCTCGAGCAGCTCCGCTCCGTCCTGGGCGACGGCAAGGGCGCGGCCCGGATGTCGCAGTCGTACCGCACGATCATCCGGCACCGCACCGCCGAGCACAGCCGGGTGGTGCACGCCATCGCCGAGGACAGCGTCCCGGCCCTGCTGCACTGCGCCGCCGGGAAGGACCGGGCGGGCCTGTCGATCGCCGTCGTCCTGCTCGCGCTGGGCGTCGAGCGCGAGGCGATCGTGGCGGACTACCTGGAGTCGAACGCCCCGCACCGCCGCTACCGGGTGCGCCGCAGCAGCGGGGCGCAGGAGGCCCGCTCCGCCGAGGTGACGGAGCTCCTCGCGCCGCTCTTCGACGCCCGGGCCGAGTACCTGACCGCGGCCTTCGACACCATCGACGAGCAGTGGGGCGGACGCGAGGCCTACCTCGCGGAGGGGGGGGGGGGGGGGGCCCCCCGCCCCCCCCCCCCCCCCCGGGGGGCGCGTCGACCCACCACCCAAA
>NZ_JBEZLA010000039.1:35037-71950 GCF_040651925.1 Streptomyces sp. NPDC048349
GCGTGGGGGGGCGGCGGCGGGGCCCCCCAGGGGGCGGGTCTCGGGCTCGCGCCCGAGACCCTCGACCGGCTCCGGGGGCAGCTCCTCGTGTGACGCCCGGGCGTGTGGCGCCCGGACGTGGGCGCCCACGCGTCGCGCCCCTGCCGGAGCAGGCCGTCACCGGTTGCCGACGGCCTGCTTCACCAGGGTCCTGCCGAACTCCCACATCAGCCCCGAGCCGCCGTGCGCCTCGTCCATGACCTCGCGGAAGGCTCCGACGAACCGGTCGACGTCCTGCTCGTCCACGATCAGCGGCGGGATGAGCTTGATCACTTCCAGGTGGTCCCCGGACACCTGGGTGAGGATCCGGTGCTTCTGCAGCAGGGGCACCACGACCATCTGGGCGAAGAGCCCCTTGCGGGCGGCCTGGAGCACGGTCCACCGGCTGCGCAGCCCCAGCGAGGACGGCCGGCCGAACTCGATGCCGATCATCAGCCCGCGCCCCCGCACCTCGTGCAGCAGCTCGTACGCGTCCACCAGGGCGGCGAGCCGCCCGCGCAGCAGGTCGCCCATGGCCCGGGCGTTGGCGACGACCTCCTCGTCCTCCATGACCGACAGCACGGCCAGTCCGGCCGCCATCGCCTGGGCGTTGGAGCCGAAGCTCGCGGAGTGCACGAGGACCCGGTCCATGGACGAGTAGACCTTCTTGAAGATCCAGTCCTTGCCGAGGGTCGCGCCGACCGGTACGTAGCCGCCCGAGAGCGCCTTGGCCACGCACACGAGGTCCGGCTCCACGCCCGGCTCGTGCTGGTACGCGTAGAAGTCCCCGGTCCGTCCGAGACCGGTCTGCACCTCGTCCGCGATCAGCAGCGCCTTGTGGCGGCGCAGCAGCTCCTGCGCGGCGAGCAGGAACCCGGGCGGGGCGGCGATCACCCCCTTGCCCTGGATGGGCTCGACGACGAAGGCCGCCACGTCCCCGGTGCGCAGCTCCCGCTCCAGGGCGTCCAGGTCCCCGAGAGCGATCTTGGTGTCGGGCAGCAGCGGCGCGAAGCCGTCCCGGAAGCCGCCTTCCCCGTTCACCGAGAGCGACCCGGTGGTGAGCCCGTGGAAGGCGTGGTCGCAGTAGAGGATCCTGGGCCGTCCGGTGGCGTACCGGGCGAATTTCAGGGCGGTCTCCACCGCCTCGGTGCCGCTGTTGCCGAAGAAGACCCGGTCCAGGTGCGGGCTGTACGACAGCAGCTTCTCGGCCAGCAGCCCGGGCAGCGGCTGGCAGTCGAAGCGGGTGAGGTCGGCGAGCTGGGCGTCCAGGACGTCGTGCAGGGCGCGGCGGACCACCGGGTGGTGCCGGCCCAGTCCCATCACCCCGAACCCGGCCAGCATGTCGAGGTAGTCGTTGCCCTCGTCGTCCCAGAAGTGGGCGCCCTCGGCCCGCTCGTACACCTTGTCGAAGCCGATGGTGTGCAGCATCCGGGGCAGTTGGTGGTTGAGGTGCCTGGCGTGCAGCTCGTACCGCTCCCCGCCGCGCTCGGCCAGCAGGGCGCCGAGGTCGAAGCCCTTGCCCCGGCCGGCCTCCTGCGGCGGCCGTCCGGTCACGCCGGCCCTCGCGAGGACTCCCGGTTCCCGCCGATCGTCTCCCGGGCCGCGCGCAGGGACTCCTTGAGGGAGCCCATGGTGGCGAGGACGGCGGTGGGCTCGTATCCGCAGTGCGCCATGCAGTTCGCGCAGCGCGGGTCCTTCCCGCGGCCGTACTTGCTCCAGTCGGTGTCGTTGATCAGCTCCCGGTACGTCGGCACGTAGCCGTCGCTCATCAGGTAGCAGGGGCGCTGCCAGCCGAAGAGGGAGTAATTCGGAATGGCCCAGGCCGTGCAGGGGAAATCGGCCTTTCCTTCAAGGAAATCCAGGAAGAGCGGCGAGTGGTTGAGGCGCCAGCGCCTGCGGTTCCCGCCGGCGAAGGCCTTCCTGAAGAGTTCCCGGGTCTGTTCCACGCCCAGGAAGTGCTCCTGGTCGGGGGCCTTTTCGTAGGCGTAGGCGGGCGAGATCATCATCTCGTCCACCTGGAGGTCGTCATTGAGGTAGTTGAGCACCTCGATGATCGTCTGCGGGGTGTCCGTGTTGAAGAAGGTGGAGTTGGTGGTCACCCGGAAGCCGCGCCTCTTCGCCTCCTTGATGGCCGCGACGGCCTCGTCGAAGACGCCTTCCTTGGCCACCGACTCGTCGTGCCGTTCGCGCAGTCCGTCGATGTGCACGGCGAAGGCGAAATACGGGGACGGGGTGAACTTTTCGATCTTCTTGCGCAGGAGCATCGCATTGGTGCAAAGGAATACATACTTCCGTTTTGCCACCAACTGGCGCACGATCTCGTGGATCTGGGGGTGCATCAAGGGCTCGCCGCCCGCGATGGACACCATGGGCGCGCCCGACTCCAGCACGGCTCCGACCGCCTGGGCGACGGGCATGCGCTGCTTGAGCACCCCGGCCGGGTGCTGGATCTTTCCACACCCCTCACACGCCAGGTTGCAGGCGTACAGCGGTTCCAGCTCGACGATCAGCGGGAACTTCTCACGCTTGCGGAGCTTTTGTTCGAGCAGATACGTCCCGACCCTGATGGTCTGGCGCAGCGGCATGGCCATCTGGCTCACCTCCTGGGGAGCAGCGAAGAACGGTGCCAGTCATAAAACGCGGGCAGTACGGCACGCAGTACGCGGAAGGCCGATATTCCACCGCGGACCGTGCCGATACGGACGAGCTCATGCTCCGGAGCGTCCACGATCACCCGGACGGCCGCAACGGGGCGTCCGCCCGGCGGGGAGCGGCGGTCGCTGCGGGTGGCGGCCCACAGGGTGGCCGCGGACTCCATGTCGACCGCGATGGCGCCGGTGGCGCGCAGCTGCGCACGCTCCTGGCCGCGGACGACGTGGTCGGATCCGGTCAGTGCGCCGGTGTGCACGGTCCGGCCGGGGGCGGCCCGGGCCAGTGCCTCGGCGAGCAGGGCGGTCCCGGTACAGGCGACCACCCCGTGCGGGTCCCGGGTCTCCTCGGCGACGACCAGGTCGCCCGGGTGCATGCCGGGAACCAGCCCCGCGCAGAACCCGGTCGCCAGGACCGCGGCCCGCTCCATGCCCGGCCGCTCCAGGGCCCGGCCGACGGACCGCTCGGCGGCGCGCGGGCCCATGCCGGTCCGGAGCAGGGCGTGGTCCCCGCGGCCCGCGCTGCGCAGCGCGGCCTGCTCGATGCGCAGCGCGCAGGCCACCAGCAGCGGGTCGGGGCGGGCGGCCGCGTCCCCCCGGGCGGCGGACATCAGGATCCCCCGGCGGGCGGGAACGGTTCCCCGTGCAGGTAGCGGCCGAGAGCCGTGAGCGGGAACACCTGCCGGTACAGGTGGTAGTTGATCGAGAAGTCCCAGGGGAAGCCGGTGCCCGTGAAGTAGGGCTCGTCCCAGGAGCCGTCCTCCTCCTGGGTCCGCACCAGGTAGCCGATGCCCCGCTCGACGGCCTTGCCGTCCCGCTCGCCCGCCGACAGCAGGGCCATCAGTGCCCACGCCGTCTGCGAGGGGGTGGAGGCGCCCTTCCCGGCCCACGACCGGTCCTTGTAGGAGCGCTGGTCCTCGCCCCACCCGCCGTCCTCGTTCTGGACGGATTCCAGCCAGTGCACCGCCCGCAGGATGGCGGGATGCGCCGGGGCGATGCCGGCCGCGGTGAGGGCCGGGACCACCGACCCGGTGCCGTAGACGTAGTTGGTGCCCCAGCGGCCGAACCAGGGACCGTCGGGCTCCTGTTCGGCGAGCAGCCAGGCGATGCCGCGCCGGGTGCGCGCGTCGCCCGCCCGGCCCTCGAAGGCGAGCATCTCCACGACGTGGGCGGTGACGTCGGCGGAGGGCGGGTCGATGACCTCGCCGAAGTCGCAGAAGGGCAGCCGGTTCGGGAAGGGACTCGTGTTGTCGGCGTCGAAGGCCGCCCACGCGCCGTTCTTCGACTGCATGCCGAGGTTCCAGGACACCCCGCGGGCGATGGCCGCCTCGACCCGGGCCGGGTCGGGGTGCCGGATGCGGCGCAGCGCGAGGACGACCTCGGCCGTGTCGTCGATGTCGGGGTAGGTGTCGTTGTGGAACTCGAAGGCCCAGCCTCCGGGGGCGAGTCCGGGCCGCCGTACCGCCCAGTCCCCGGTGCGCGCGATCTCCTCGCCGAGCATCCAGTCGGCGGCCTTGACCAGCGCCGGGTGGTCGGGGCGCAGACCCGCGTCGGCCAGGGCGATCGCGGCGAGGCAGGTGTCCCAGACAGGGGACTGGCAGGCCTCGATCATCCGGGCGCCGTCCTCGCGCCACACCGCGAACCGGTCGAGGGACTCCAGTCCGGCGCGCATCACCGGATGGCCGAGGTCGTAGCCGAGCAGGTGCAGGGCGATGACCGAGTACACGGCGGGCGGCTGGATGCCGCCCCAGCAGCCGTCGTTCTCCTGGCGTTCGATGATCCAGCGGGCGGCGGCGGCCATGGCCGCCTTGCGGAGCCGGCGCGGGGCGAACCGCCGGTAGACGTGCAGGGCCTTGTCCATCCGCTGGAAGGCTCCGTCCCAACTGGCCAGCGGAGCGGGCCGCTTGGCGGGGTTGGGCACCCGGGCGTCGGTGTGCAGCTCGTCCAGGGCGAAGGGGGCCGGGCGGACCGGGCGCAGCGCGGAGACGATCGTGAGGGGGACGATGGTCTGGCGGGCCCAGCAGCCGAAGTCGTAGATGTTCAGGGGCACCCAGGGCGGCAGGAACACCAGCTCGGGCGGGAGTTCGGGCAGGTGGTCCCACTTCCACCAGCCGAAGAGGGCCAGCCAGATGCGGGTGAAGACCCGGGCGGCGGCGATCCCGCCGTGGGCCCGGATCCAGGCCGACGCGCGGACCATGTGCGGGGCGTCCGGCGCGTCGCCGGCCAGGCGCAGGGCCACGTACGCCTCGATGGTGGCGGACAGTTCGGGCGGTCCGCCGTGGAAGGTGGCCCAGGTGCCGTCGTCCCGCTGCTCGCCGCGGATGAAGAGGGCGGCGGCGCGGGTGGTGGCCTCGTCCCGGATCCCGAGGAACTGCCGCAGCAGCAGGTCCTCGGCATCCATGGTGACGTTGGTCTCCAGGTCGCCCTTCCACCACCCGTCGGCGTCCTGGCGGGCGAGCAGGTGGCGGATCGCCCGCGCGGCGGCCTCGTGCACCTCCTGCCGCCCGCTGCCGTCGTGCGGTGCGGGCAGGTCCGCGGTGGGCCCGCGGCCGGCGCCCGGCTCCGCCCGGGGCGGCGCCGTGCCCGCGCGGCCGGCGACCGCGGGCCGTGCCGGGCCGCCCCCTGCTCCGGCCCCCGTACCCGTGCCCGTACCCGTCACGCCGGTCCCGGCGGGCGGGCCGGCCAGGCCGTAGGCGACCGCCGGGCCGGCCGGGGGTCCCGGTTCGGGGGCGCTGCCCGCCCTGGGGCCCGGCGCGGCCCCCTGGATGGTTTCGCTGCCCGCGGCAGCGCCCTCGGCGCTGCCGTCGGTCGTCGCTGTCATGGCTTCCCCTTCGTGCAGTCTGTCCTCTGCTGTGCTGGGGTCTGCCGTCGGCCGACGCGCGCCCCCTCAGTCGGGGGTGGCGCCGTCGGCCGGCGACTCGCGAGTCATATCCGCTTCCGCGCGGCGTTCACCTCTTGCGCACGACGACGAAGTCGGCGAGGGCCACCAGCTGGTCGCGCACCCGCTGCGGCATGTCGACGTCGTCCAGGGCCCTGATCGCCACCGCGTGCTGGCGGCGCGCCTCGTCGGCGGTCCACTGGCGTCCGCCGGCCGCCTCGATGAGCGCCGCGCGGGCCGCGAACTCCTCCTCCGAGAAGTTCTCGAAGTCGTTGCTCTTGGCGTCGGCGGCGAGCAGCTGGGCGAGTTCCCGGGCGGCGGGCCCCTCGGCGGCGAGGGCGGCGACGACCGGCAGGGACTTCTTGCGCTGGCGCAGGTCGCTCCAGGTCTGCTTGCCGGTGGACTCCGGGTCGCCCCAGATGCCGAGCAGGTCGTCCACGGCCTGGAAGGCCAGGCCCAGGTGGTAGCCGTACTCCTCGAGCTTGTCGGCCGTGCGGTCGTCGGCTCCGCCGAGGACGGCGCCGATGGAGACCGCGCAGGCGAGCAGCGCGCCCGTCTTGTTGCCCTCCATCTCCAGGCATTCCTCGACGCTGACGCGCTCGCGGTGCTCGTAGGAGATGTCCTGGGCCTGGCCGTCGATGAGCTTGCGGCTGGCCGTGGTGAGCCGGCGTGCGGCGCGGCCCGCCTCGACGGTGCCGAGCTCCAGCAGCACCTCGTTGGCGAGGGCGAACAGCGCGTCGCCGACCAGGATCGCCAGGGCCGGTCCGTGCACCTTCCACACCGTGTCGCGGTGGCGGCGCTGCTCGTCGCCGTCCATCAGGTCGTCGTGCAGCAGCGAGAAGTTGTGCACGAGCTCGACCGCGACGGCGCCCGGGATGCCGACCTCCGCGCCGGCGCCCGCGGCCTCGGCGGAGAGCAGTGCGAGGGCGGGCCGGACGGCCTTGCCGCCGTCCCCGTCCGCAATGTTGCCCTGGGCGTCGATCCAGCCGAAGTGGTAGGCGGCGACGGTGTCCATGGGCGCGGCGAGCCGGTCCACGGCGGCGCGGAGCGCGGGCGTCGACAGCGTGCGGCCCCGCTCCAGGAGGGCGAGCGTGTCGGCCTTCTCCACTCCCCCGCCGGCTGCGCCCACACTGGCACCCGTGTTCTCGACAGCCGGATTCCCCGGGTTCACTGGCTCTCCTCTGTTTCCTGTACGTGCTGTGCCGGTCGTGCTGGTGGTGATGGTGGTCGTCATGCCGCCTCCTGCAGAGGGTGTTCGCGGGGGCGGCCGAGCGCGGCGAGTGCGGCGTGCGCCGCGCTCAGTCCGCTGCGGACGGCGCTCTCCATGGTCGCGGGCCAGCCGGTGGCAGTCCACGCACCGGCCAGGTACAGCCCCGGCGTGTCGGTCCGCGCCCCGGGGCGCAGCCGGCCGACGCCGGGTGTGGGGGCGAAGGTGGCCGTCCGCTCCCGGGTGACGAAGAAGTCCCTGACCTTGGCGCCGCGTGCGGCGGGCAGCAGGCGCTCCAGCTCGGGCAGGTATTTGGCACGCAGGACGGAGACGGGCTCGTCGATGTCGTCCTGCGCGACGGACTGGGACAGGGCCAGGTACTGGCCTCCGTCGGGGAGCCCGGAGGAGTCGGTGCGGTCGAAGACCCACTGCACCGGGGAGCCGAGCGCCGCGAAGAAGGGCTGCTTGAGCACCTTGCGGTCGTAGACGACGTGGACGTTGAGGATCGGCGCGGTACCGATGTCCAGCAGCTTGTCGGGGTCGGCGAGCGCCCCGGCCGGGAGCAGCCCGTGCGCCTCGCGCTGCGGGACGGCGAGGACGACGGTGCCCGCCTCGAGGGACGCGTCGTCGGTGTCGACCCGCCAGTTCCCCTCGGGGGTACGGGAGATGGCGTTGACCCGGGTGCGCAGCTCGGTCCGTACGCCGGCCGCGTCGAGCGCCTTGCGGGCGAGCGTGTCGTGCAGGTCGCCGAGGGGGACGCGGGCCCAGCCGATGTCGGCGGCGCCGTTCTCGGAGAGCAGGCCGGTCTTGAAGACCATGGCGGCCAGGCCGAGGGAGGAGTGCTCGGCGGTGGCGTTGAGCGTCGCGATGCCGACGAGGTCCCACAGGGCCTCGATGGTCCGGGCGGACTGGCCGTAGCGGCCGAGCCAGGTGGCGAAGTCCAGGCCGTCGAGGGCCGGGTCGGCGGGGTCGAGGCGGCGCAGCGCGAGGGCGGCACGGCCGACGCTCGCGCGCTCGGCGAGGGACAGGTGGGGGTAGCGGGCCAGCGATCCGGCCAGGTGCAGGGGTACGGGCAGGGCGCTGCGTCGCAGCCGGCCCAGGCGCGGCCCCTTGGCGTGGGCGACGTCGAGGACGGGTACGTCGAGCCGGTCCTGCAGGGGTGCGAGGGCGGCGCCGTCGACGCGGTCGAGGAACCACCGGTAGGCGGTGCAGCAACGCAGGTAGACGTGCTGTCCGTTGTCCACGGTGAGTTCGCCGCGCTTGAAGGAGAACGCGAGGCCGCCGAGCCGCGGCCGGCCCTCCAGCAGGGTCACCCGGAGCCCGGCGTCGGCAAGTTCGAGCGCCGTGGTGACGCCGGCGAGCCCCCCGCCGACGACGACGGCGCGCTGGGCGCTGCCGAGGGTGTCGCTGTCGCTCATGCGCCCTCCCCCGTCCTGTCGCTGTCCGCGGCAACGGCCGTCCGCTGCCGCGCGGGCCACGGCGCGTACGGAGCCCGGGCCCCGCGCGCGCAGGCTGCGGGGCCCGCCGGGACAGACGCGTCCGTCCGCGCGGTGGTTGCCCGGGCGGGGCCGCGCACGATGCGGTCCGCCGCGTGCGCCGGGAGCCGCCCCGGGGACGTCCCCGGGGCACCGGACGCGCCGGTGGACGCGCCCGCGCGGCGCGGGCCGGCGGGCGCGGCGGTGCGGTCGGCGCGCACGGCCCGGTGCGGCGCGCCCGCCGCGGACGGGCAGGGCCGGGCCGGGGGCCTGGTGGTCGGGGGCATCAGGTTCGCCTCCGGGTGGTCTGACGGGAGATGGTCCGGGCGTCGAGGCCGGAGAGGCCCCGCACGGCGACGTAGGCCTTCTCGTGCGGCGGCAGCGAGACGCGGCCGCGCAGGACCGCCTCCGGCTCCCGCTCGATGCGGTCGAGGAGGCGCCGGTAGATGCCGGCCATGGCGGCCACGCAGGCGCCGCTGCGCCGGTCGAGCATCGGCAGCAGCCGGTAGCCCTCGGCGAACAGCGCCCGGGCGCGCCGCACTTCGTGGTGGACGAGCCCGGCGAAGTCGGAGCCGACGGGGGCCCGCTCGCCGTGGAAGCCTTCGGAGCAGCCGAACTTGGCGAGGTCCTCGGCCGGCAGGTAGGTGCGCCCGTTGGCCGCGTCCTCGCGAACGTCCCTCAGGATGTTGGTGAGTTGCAGGGCGAGGCCGAGGGTGTCGGCGTACTCGGGGGCGCGCCCGGAGTCGGGGACCCCCGGGGCGGTGCCGAACACGCCGAGCGAGAGCCGTCCGATGGCCCCGGCCACGCACCGGCAGTAGGCCTTGAGGTCGTCCCAGGTCTCGTACCTCTCGCCGCGCACGTCCATCAGGACACCGTCGATGAGTTCGTCGAGGCCGCCGAGCGGGATCGGGAAGCGGCGCGCGGCGTGCGCGAGCGCGACGGCGACGGGGTCGGTGTCGTCCTCCTCGACCTCCTCGGCGCGGATCCGCCCGAGCAGCGCGCGGGTCTCCTCCAGCCGGGCCAGCTTCGCCCCGGGCGCCAGCGCGCCGTCGCCGATGTCGTCGACCCGCCGGGAGAAGGCGTACAGCGCGGACATCGCCTGCCGCTTGTCGGTGGGCAGCAGCCGGATGCCGTAGGCGAAGTTGCGCGCCTGCGATCCGGTGACGGCCTCGCAGTAGCCGTACGCCGCCAGGACCGGCGCGGACACGTGTGTGGGCCCCTCCACGGTCGGGCTCACCCCTTTCTCGGCGCAGTGCGCAGGACGGCGGCCACCTCGCGGATCAGGCCGCTCTTGGTGGGCTTGGGCGGGCCGGGCAGTACGTCGAAGCCGGCGGCGGTGACGGCTCTCAGGGCGGCGCGCCCCCCTCCCACGAAGCCCGCGAGCAGCAGCCGGAGTCTGCCGTGCACGCTACCCACGAGGGGGGTGCCTTCATTCAGCAGCTCCCGTGCGCGGTCGGTCTCGTAGGCGATCAGGGAGCGTACGGCCGCGCCCGCGGACGCGGCCTTGAGGTCTGCCTCCGCCACGTGGAAGCGCCGCATGTCCTCGGCGGGCAGGTAGATCCGGTCGCGGCCGAGGTCCTCGGCGACGTCCTGGAGGTGCTCGGCGATCTGCAGGGCCGTGCAGATCGCGTCGGAGCGGCGGATCCGCTCGGGGGTGGCGGTGCCGGTGAGGGAGAGCACGAGGCGGCCCACGGGGTTGGCGGAGAGCTCGCAGTAGCCGAGCAGGTCCCCGTACGTCTCGTAGCGCGCGACCCGCTGGTCCTGGCGGTTGGCCTCGATGAGTCCGAGGAACGGCTCGGGGGTGAGCCGGTGGGCGCGGACGACGGGCTGGAGGGCCTGCATCAGCGGGTGGCGCGGCGGCCCGTCACTGCCGCCGAAGACGCGCCACAGGTCGGACTCGAAGGCGTCGAGCAGGGCCAGCCGGTCGTCCGCCGCGGCGGGGTCGAGCCCCAGGAGCACGGCGTCGCGTCCGCCGGGGGCCAGG
This sequence comes from Streptomyces sp. NPDC048349, assembly GCF_040651925.1. Lineage (NCBI taxonomy): Bacteria > Bacillati > Actinomycetota > Actinomycetes > Kitasatosporales > Streptomycetaceae > Streptomyces > Streptomyces sp. NPDC048349. Next base: position 45,248 of record NZ_JBEZLA010000039.1, read on the forward strand.
TCCCCGTCGCCGATGTCGTCGACGAGGCGGGCGTACCCGTAGACCGCCATCAGGCCGTCCCGCCAGGCGCGGGGCAGGAAGGCGGGGGCCACGGGGAAGTTCTCCGCGGCGGCCTTGCCGAGGGTGGCGCGTGCGTGGACCGTGTCGGACCGGGAGCGGATGCCGTTCCCCGGGGTCACCGCCCGCCGCCCGGGGCGGGGACGGCCGTCGCGCCTGGGGGCCGGAGAATTCCCGTAGCCATTGCCGTCACATCTCCCGTTCTACACTGCCAACCCAATACATCCTATTTCGGACACGCCGCCCGGGTTTCCCCGGGGGTACGCCAGGCCGTTCACCTGCGGGGAATCGTCCCCTCTTGCCGCGATTCAGGACGGCTTCAGCTTACGCTGTACAACGCCTCGAAGACCTCTGGGGTATTCACCGCGCCACCGAATGTCGCCGCCGAAATGCCGCCGCCGAATGTCACCACCCGTCAGCGGGGGGAATTGCCGCGACACGCCGAGGCCCCCGCCGCGCTGAGCGGCGGGGGCCTCGGCGGTCCGGCCGGGGGCGACGGGTTGCGGCGGTCAGCCGTTGGACGCCTTCTCGTACGCCGAGACGACTTCGTCCGTGGGCCCGTCCATCAGGAGCTCGCCCTTTTCCAGCCACAGCACCCGGTCGCAGGTGTCGCGGATGGACTTGTTGTTGTGGCTCACGAGGAAGACCGTGCCGGCCTTCTCCCGCAGCTCGCGGATACGGTCCTCGGAACGCACCTGGAAACTGCGGTCACCGGTGGCCAGGGCCTCGTCGATCATCAGGACGTCGTGGTCCTTGGCCGCCGCGATGGAAAAGCGCAGGCGCGCCGCCATGCCGGAGGAGTAGGTGCGCATCGGCAGCGAGATGAAGTCGCCCTTCTCGTTGATCCCGGAGAAGTCGACGATCCCCTGGTAGCGCTCCTTGATCTGCTCGCGGCTCATGCCCATGGCCAGACCGCCGAGGACGATGTTGCGCTCGCCGGTGAGGTCGTTCATCAGGGCCGCGTTGACGCCCAGCAGCGAGGGCTGGCCGTCGGTGTAGACCTTGCCGGCCTCGCAGGGCAGCAGGCCCGCGATGGCACGCAGCAGGGTGGACTTGCCCGAACCGTTGGAACCGATGAGGCCGATCGCCTCGCCCCGGTACGCGGTGAAGGTGACGCCGCGCACGGCGTGGACCCGGCGCACGCCCGGTGCGTCGCCCTTGCCCCGGCGGATCATCTTGCTGAGCGCCGCGGTGGCGGCACCCTTGCCGGCACTGCCGGTGTTGACGCGGTAGACGATGTGGACATCGTCCGCGATCACGGTGGGGACGCGCCCCTGGGTCCTGTCAGCCACGGCCGTAACGCTCCTCAGCCTTCCAGAAGTACACGAACCCGCCGAGGCCGATCACAGCGGCCCAGCCGACGGCGAAGAGCCAGACGTGCGGGGGCAGGTTGCTGCTGCCGTAGTCGTCGATCAGCGCGAACCGGATGAGGTCCATGTAGATCGCCACCGGGTTCCACAGCAGGACGTCGCTGATCCACTGCGGCTGGTCCTTGAGGTAGATCCCGATCGGGAACATGACGCCGGAGGCGTACATCCACGTGCGCATCACGAACGGCATCAGCTGCGCCAGGTCGGGGGTCTTGGAGCCCATCCGCGCGAAGATCATGGCGAGGCCGGTGTTGAACACGAACTGCAGCGCCAGCGTCGGGATCACCAGCAGCCAGGACAGGCGCGGGTAGTTGCCGAAGCTGACCGCGATGACGAAGACGACGACCATCGAGTACAGCAGCTGCTGGAGCTGCTGCAGCGAGAAGGACACCGGGAGGGCGGCGCGCGGGAAGTGCAGCGCCCGCACCAGCCCGAGGTTCCCGGAGATCGCCCGGACACCCGCCATCACGGAGCTCTGGGTGAAGGTGAAGACGAAGATGCCCATCATCAGGAAGGGGACGTAGACGCCCTTCGGCATCTCCCGGCCCGCCCCGAGGATCAGGCCGAAGATCAGCCAGTAGACGGCCGCGTTCAGCAGGGGGGTCGCCACCTGCCATACCTGGCCCAGCTTCGCCTGGCTGTACTGCGCGACCAGCCTGGCCCGCGAGAAGGCCATGACGAAGTGGCGCCGGCCCCAGAGCTGCCGCACGTACTCGACAAGACCGGGCCGGGCGCCGCTGACGGAGAGGCCGTACTTCCTGGCGAGCTCCGCGGGGCTCAGCCCCGCGTCTTCGGACGGCGGCCTGCTCGTGGCGAGGGCGCCGTCGTGGGTTGTGTCACTCACAAGTTGAAACTTTCGTCTTCAAGATGCGGCATGAGGGGCATCAGGCTGGTGGCGCGAAGCCCGTGATCGCGCCATGGTCCCAGACGCGGGCTCGTCAGATGACGGGAGGTCGGCCCAGGCGGGTCAACCGCCAGACCGTACGCCATCTCATGGGGCGGCGGGGACCGCAGGGAGTGGTCCAGCCCTCCCCGAATCCGCCGAACCAGGCCTTGAGCGCGGGCACCGAGGGCCTGCGCAGGAGCGTCAGCAGCAGCCAGACGCCCAGGTAGACCGGGACCAGTGGAGCGGGCAGGTTGCGGCGGGCGAGCCACACCCGGTTACGGGCCACCATACGGTGGTAGACCGCGTGCCGGGAGGGGGCGGTCGTCGGATGCAGCAGCACCATGTCCGCCCGGTAGTCGATCAGCCACCCCGCGTCGAGCGCCCGCCAGGCGAGATCGGTCTCCTCGTGCGCGTAGAAGAACTCCCCCGGCAGCGGTCCGACCTGCTCGAACACCTTGGTGCGGACCGCGTTGGCGCCGCCCAGGAAGGTGGTCACCCGCGAGGAGCGCATCGGGTCGGAAGCCCGCAGCCGCGGCACGTGCCGGCGCTGCGTGAGACCGGTCTCGGGGTCGGCGATCCGGAAGCTGATGATGCCGAGCTCCGGGTCCTGCGCGAAGGCCTGCCGGCACAGCTCGGCGGTGTCGGTGCGCTCCAGCAGGCCGTCGTCGTCCAGGAACAGCAGGGCGTCGACCTCGCTGCCGCCGGGGCCGAAGGCCTCGATGCCGACGTTGCGCCCGCCCGGGATGCCCAGGTTCTCGGGCAGGTCGACGGTACGGACGCCCGGCGGCAGGTCGGTCACGGCCGCGACCTCGACGCCCTGGCCCACGACGACCACCTCGACGGGGTCGCCGTCCTGGCGGGCGACCGAGTCGAGGAGCGCCTTGAGCTCGTCGGGACGGTTGCCCATGGTGATGATCACGGCGCCCAGCCGCATCGGCGCACTCACTTGAGCCTGCTCGAGGCCAGGATCGACACCAGGTGCAGCACCGTCTGGAGCAGCGCGATGCCGGCGAGGACGGCGACGCCGACCCGGGAGTAGAACAGGTCGCCGCGGACCTGGTCCACGATGGCCAGCACCAGGATGAGCAGGGACGCCTCGATGCCGAGGACGAGGCGGTGGAACTTGAGCGCGGCGGCGGCCCGGCGGGCGAGCGCCATGCCGGACGAGCGCGGCTCGGCGGCGGCGTCCTTGACCACGGGCTTGCCGGCCTGGTGGCGGGCGACACCGACCAGGTCGGTCTCGGCCTTGATCAGGATCGCGCCCAGCGCCGCGAGGGTGCCGAGGAAGGCCCACAGCCAGTCGATCCGTCCGCCGCCCCACAGGTCGGCGGCGCGCAGGCCGAAGCCGACCAGCACCGCCGCGTCGCACAGGTACGCGCCGACGCGGTCCAGGTACACGCCGGACAGCGAGAACTGCTTCTTCCAGCGGGCGACCTCGCCGTCGACGCAGTCGAGCAGCAGGTACAGCTGGACCGCGACCACGCCGAGGACGGCGCCCCAGACGCCCGGCACGAGCAGGGCGGGGGCGGCGAGGACACCGGCGAGCGTCATCAGGTAGGTCAGCTGGTTCGGCGTGACCTTGGTGGTGACCAGGAAGCGGGTGATGCGCAGGGAGATCTCGCGCATGTAGAGGCGACCGCCCCAGTGCTCGCCGCTGACCCGGTCCTTCACGCCCGCCGGGTGAACGACGGGCCGGAGTTCAGCTACGGATGGTCTTGGCATAGTCGGCGTAAGCGTCCCTGATCTCGGCGGCGGACAGGTGGAGGTGCTCCAGGATCGTGAAGCGTCCCGGGCGGGTCTGCGGGGCGTACTCGACGGCCGTGACGAACTCGTCGATGCTGAAGCCGATCTCCTCCGGGGTCACCGGCAGGCCGTGCCGGCGCAGCACCTCGACGAAGAGCCCCGACTGCTCGGCGGCCCCGCGCAGGTGCATCGCGAAGGCGGCGCCGATGCCGACCTGCTCGCCGTGGAGGGCGGAGCGCCCCGGGTAGAGCAGGTCGAAGGCGTGGCTGATCTCGTGGCAGGCGCCGGACGACGGGCGGGAGTCCCCGCTGATCGACATGGCGATGCCGGACAGGACCAGGGCCTCGGAGAGCACGGTGAGGAACTCGTCGTCACCGCAGCCGCCGGGGTGGCGCAGCACGGACTCGCCGGCCGTACGGGCCATGGCGGCGGCCAGGCCGTCGACGGGCTCGCCGGTGACCTTGTGCGACAGCTCCCAGTCGGCGATGGCCGAGATGTTGGAGATCGCGTCGCCGATGCCGGCGCGGATGAACCGCACCGGGGCTTCCTTGATCACATCGAGGTCGATCACCATGGCGATCGGCGTGGGCACGCCGTAGGAGCCGCGGCCGTTGTCGTTGTCCAGGATGGACACCGGCGAGCAGATGCCGTCGTGCGAGAGGTTGGTGGCGACGGCCACCATGGGCAGCCCGACCCGCGCCGCGGCGTACTTCGCCACGTCGATGATCTTGCCGCCGCCCAGGCCCACCACGGCGTCGTAGCGGCGGCCCTTTATGTCGTCGGCCAGCTTGACCGCCGAGTCGATGGTGCCGTCGACGACGGCGTACCAGTCGGCGTGCGGCAGCACGGGCTCGAGCTTCGCGCGCAGCGCGACGCCGGAGCCCCCGCTGATCGCGATCGCCAGCTTGCCGGAGGCGGAGATCCGCTGGTCGGCCAGGAGGCCGGCCAGGTCGTCCATCGCTCCGCTGGCGATGTCGACGACGACGGGCGAGGGGATGAGCCTCGTCAGTACTGGCATGCGATCGTCCGGCCCTTGGCCAGGTCGTCGTGGTTGTCGATCTCGACCCACTTGACGTCGCCGATGGGGGCCACGTCGATGGTGAAGCCGTCGTTGACGAGCTGCTGGTAGCCGTCCTCGTAGTAGAGGTCGGGGTCGCGCTCGAAGGTGGTCTTCAGGGCTTCGGCCAGCTGCTCGGCGGCCTCGGCCTCGATGAGGGTGACACCGATGTACTCGCCCGTCGCGTCGGCCGGGTCCATCAGCTTGGTGATCTTCTGGACGGCTCCCTTGGTGGCGTGGCCGGTGGCGGTGACGACCTTCATCTCCTCGTCGGCCAGGTTCTTGACCGTGTCGAGGGCGAGGATGATCTTCTGGCCGTTGCCGCGGGCGGCGAGCAGGGTCTTCTCGACGGAGACCGGGTGGACGGTGTCGCCGTTGGCGAGGATCACACCCTGCTTGAGGACCTCACGCGCGCACCACAGGGAGTAGGCGTTGTTCCACTCCTCGGCCTTGTCGTTGTCGATGAGGGTGATCTTGACGCCGTACTTGGCCTCCAGGGCCTCGCGGCGCTCGTAGACGGCTTCCTTGCGGTAGCCCACGACGATGGCGACCTCGGTGAGGCCTACCTCGGCGAAGTTGCCCAGGGTCAGGTCGAGGACGGTGAGGCTGTCCTCCCGGCCTTCGGGGCCGACGGGCACGAGGGCCTTGGGCAGGGTGTCGGTGTAGGGACGCAGACGGCGTCCGGCACCGGCAGCGAGTACAAGGCCGATCATGCTGGTTCTCCTTCGTCATGTACGGCGGGTGCTCCGGAGGAGACCCAGAAGCGGATGCTCTCCACGAGCACCACGAGTGCCACGGCCACGGCCATGGCCGTGAGCGCGACGGGGAAGTCCGCTGCGCGCGTCGCGAGGACGGCGGCCAGCACCGTGGTCACCAGGACCCGGCCCTCGTGGCCGCCGATCGTCCGCACCAGCCAGTGCGGGGGCGCGCCGGTGCCGCCGCGAATGCGGTACACCGTGTCGTAGTGATGGTAGGCGACCGCCGCGATCAGGCCGAATGCCGCCGGAAGGGCCCCGGGGACGTCCGCCTTGGCGGCGAGCACGAGGACCGTGACGTATTCGGCGGCCCGCAGCAGCGGCGGGATCAGCCAGTCCAGGGCGCCCTTGAGGGGGCGGGAGACGGCCTCACCGGCGGCGACCGCGTAGAGCACGGCGACGGCGATCAGCACCGGGTCGCCGAACGGCCGGCTCAGGGCGGATCCGATGAGGGCGGCGGCCGCGAGTGCGGTGATCCACACGGAGCTCGCCGCGGGCCCCCGGCCCTTCTGCAGGCGCCGCGGGAGCTCCGCGAGCGGGCCGGAGTCGGTGAGGTCGTACAGGGCCTGGGCGGCCCGGTCGGTACGGGTCGCCTTGCGGGTCAGGGAGCGCAGGACCCGCCCGGCGGTGGTGTAGAGCGCTCCGAAGGCGCAGCCGACGAGCAGGGCGTAGAAGACGGTCCGGGGGGTGGTGACGGCGGTCAGGACCGCGATCATCGCCCAGCGCTCACCGATCGGAAGAATGATCATCCGGCGGACCCAGACCGTCCAGCCGACGCTGTCGAGCCGGTCGGAGAGGGCGGCCGTGGGGCTCGTGTTGGCCGTCGCGTCGTGGTTGGCCTCGTTGAAGGAGAAGTCCACGACGTGCCGGCAGGTCATCAGGACCATCGCGCCGAGCGCGAGCGCCCATACGTCGTCGCCGTGGCGGGCCGCCCCGAGGGCGAGGCCCGCGTAGAAGGCGTACTCCTTGGCGCGGTCGAAGGTCGCGTCCAGCCAGGCGCCCATCGTCGAGTACTGCAGCGAGTAACGGGCCAGCTGCCCGTCGGTGCAGTCCAGGACGAAGGAGAGGAGGAGCAAGGCCCCGGCCCCGACGTAGCCCCAGCGCTCGCCGGTGGCGGCGCAGCCGGCTGCGATCAGGGCGGTGACCAGCGAGGCGGTGGTGACCTGGTTCGGGGTCAGGCCGCGGCGCGCGCACCAGCGGGCGATGTGGCGCGAGTACGGGCTGATGAAGAAGGTGGTGAAGAAGCCATCGCGGGACTTCACGGCGGTCCGCAGGCGCACGGCCTCGTCGTCGACGGCGGCGACGGCGGCCACGGCCGCGTCCCGGTCCGCCGCGGTGGCGGGGACCGTGGCGACGAGGGTGCCGAGCTCGGGCCGCTGGACTTCGGTGCCCGAGGCTTCGACGGCGGCGGCGAGCCGGTCGGCGTAGGGGCCCGCGCCGTCACCCGGGGCGGCGGCGGCCTTGTCGAGGGCCTCGCGGGCCCCGGGCTGCACGGCGAGCGCGCCGGTGACGGCGCAGGCGTCGAAGCGCGGGTCGGTCAGCGCGAGGCGCAGCGCGTGCACGTGCCCGACGAAGGCGCTGTCCACGACGGCCACCCGCTGGTCGGCGGGTACGGCGGCCAGGGCGGCGGCGGCGTCCTGGGGACCGGCGGCGGGGCGGACCTCGAAGCCGAGTGAGCGCAGCTCGTCAGCGAGCGGTGATCCGGGGACCGGCAGGCCGGTGAGGATGACGGTCGGCAGACGAACTCACTCCTTGGAACGAAGTCCGGACTGTCTCCGGACGGGGCGCCTCGGGGGGCGGCGGCACGTCGGCAGAGGCTATCGGATGAATGGAAGCAGGGGTTCACCACCCGTTTACGCCCTGATAAGCCGAATATCCCGGCCCCCGGGCCGGGGCGTGATCATCATCGACGATCACGGCGCGGTACCACAAACGGCCCGGATGTTACGGTGGACACGCCCTTGATCGTGTCGAGTGGGAAGAGGTGGGTCGATGACCGTCGCAGTGGTCGCGGCCATGCGCAGCGAACTCCGGTGCATCCCCCCTTTCCTCCGGACATCCGGCCGGGCCTGATCACGCGTTCCGCACGTTCGCCACGCTGAACGGCGCTGAGCGGCGCTGAGCGGCCCCGTCGGCCGGTGTCCCCGTTCAAGGGTTCACAGTGACCGATCACACGTTCAACAGCTTCACGCAGGCCTTCTTCACCCTGCACCACGGCCTGCCCCGGCAGGCTCCCGGTTCCGACGCGAGCACCCGGCACCTGCTGTCGCTGTGCGGGCCCCTGCCCGAGCGGCCGCGCGCCCTCGACCTGGGCTGCGGTCCTGGCCGCAGCGCCCTGCTGCTCGCCGCCGAGGCCGGCGCACACGGCGCCGAGGTGACCGCCGTCGACCTCCACGCGCCGTTCCTCGAGGAGCTCCGCACGGCCGCCGGCGCCCGCGGGCTCGCCGGCCGGGTCCGCACCGTCCGGGCGGACATGGGCGCCCTGCCCCCGGCAGAGTTCGAGGACGGCTCCTTCGACCTGGTCTGGGCGGAGGGCTCCGCCTACACCATCGGCTTCGACACCGCGCTCGCGCGGTGGAAGCGGCTGCTCGCACCCGGCGGCACCCTCGTGCTGACCGAGTGCCAGTGGACCGTCGAGGAGCCGTCCGCGGGCGCCCGCGCCTTCTGGGACGAGGAGTGCCCGCTGCGCTCCACCGCCGGCAACCTCGCGGCCGCCCAGGCCGCCGGGTACCGGGTGCTGGGCGTGTACCACCTGCCTGACTCGGACTGGGCCGAGTACTACGGCCCGCTCGCCGAGCGGGTCGAGGGCCACCCGGGCGCCGGGGACGCGGCGACGGCGGCCGCGCTGGCCGCCACCCGGGAGGAGCTCGGGGTACGGGCCCGGCACGGGCACGAGTACGGGTACACGGGCTACGTCCTGCGCCCGGTGACCGCCGGGGACGGCGGGGGTGCCTGGCCGGCCCGGCCGGAGACCCCGGCCGACGCGGCCGCCGTGCGGGCCGTCAACCTGGCGGCGTTCGACACCCCGCTGGAGGCCGATCTGGTGGACGCGCTGCGCGCGGACGCCTCCTGGCTGCCCGGCCTGTCGTACGTGGCCGAGGCACCGGACGGGTCGGTGGCGGCGCACGCGCTGCTCACCGTGTGCGAGGTGGACGGGGTACGGGCGCTCGCGCTCGCCCCGGTGGCCGCCGATCCGGCGTTCCAGCGCTCGGGCGCCGGCAGCTCGGTGGTGCGGGCCGTCCTCGCGGCGGCCAAGGAGCGCGGGGAGCGCCTGGTCCTCGTGCTGGGCCATCCGGAGTACTACGCGCGCTTCGGTTTCGTGCCGGCCTCGCACTTCGGGATCCGGGCGCCCTTCGAGGTTCCGGACGAGGCCCTGATGGCGCTGGTACTGGACGATTCCGTTCCGGTGCCCGCGGGCACCATCCGGTATCCGGGGCCGTTCGGGGTCTGACACCGCCGGGCGCGGGACCGGAAGTGATCTGCCCCCTGTCGCTTATCACGCGACGGGGGGCAGACATGCGCGGATCTCCGAAGTGGGGACAAGCCTCTTTTGTACGGCAGACTGAAGGCCGGAGTCCGAAGCGAAGGATGGGTATGCCGACACCACCAGCCACCGCCGCGAACAGCGCGACCACCGGCACCGGCACTCGAGAACCGATCATGCTCGAACTGGTCGACGAGTCCGGCAACACCATCGGCACGGCGGAGAAGCTCTCCGCTCATCAGGCACCCGGGCAGTTGCACCGGGCGTTCTCCGTGTTCCTCTTCGACGAGCAGGGCCGTCTGCTGCTCCAGCAGCGGGCCCTCGGGAAGTACCACTCCCCCGGCGTCTGGTCGAACACCTGCTGCGGCCACCCCTACCCCGGGGAGTCGCCGTTCGCGGCGGCGGCCCGGCGGACCCACGAGGAGCTGGGGCTGTCGCCCTCGCTGCTCGCGGAGGCGGGGACGGTCCGCTACAACCACCCGGACCCGGCGTCGGGTCTGGTGGAGCAGGAGTTCAACCACCTTTTCGTGGGACTGGCGCAGGCGGCCCTGCGGCCGGATCCGGAGGAGGTCGGGGACACCGCCTTCGTCACCGCCGAGGAGCTGGCGAAGCGGCACGCCGAAGCACCGTTCTCGGCCTGGTTCATGACCGTGCTGGACGCGGCGCGGCCCGCGATCCGCGAGCTGACCGGTGCTGCCGCGGGCTGGTAGCCCGCACCTGTACCCGGTTCACACGACGGGGGTCGCGGCGGCGGCCGGGGCGGTGAGCGGCAGGGCCGCCCAGATGACCTTGCCGCCCGTCGAGGTGTGCTCGACGTCGCAGACCCCGCCGGACTCCCGGGTGATCTCCCGTACCAGGAGGAGTCCCCGGCCGCCGGTCTGGCCGAAATCGGCCTCCAGCGCCTTGGGGCGGTACGGGTGGTTGTCCTCGACGGCCACCCGTACCCACTCGCGGCCGATCGCGACCTCGACGGCGACCTCCGGGGAGAGCAGGGCGGCGTGCCGGACCGAGTTCGTCACGAGCTCGGAGACGATCAGCAGCAGGGAGTACACGAGGTCCTGCCGGGTCGCCACCCCCTGGCGGCCGAGCAGGTCCCGGACCGCACGGCGCGCCTGGGGAACGGATTCTTCTACTGCGGGAGCCGTGAACCTCCACACCCCCTCGTACGCGAGGGGGTCGGCCGGAGCCTCTGGCTCCGCCTCCCGGGCTGGCGGGACATTCCCGCTGACATCCATCTTCCGTCCCCCGTCTTCGCGGCGCTCGATCGTCTCCACGCGTCAAGAGTGGGGAACAGCCCGATCCGCCCCGCGCCGCTGACCACAAGTCAGCGCCAATCGCACACTTTCTGACCAATGGCGTATGACAGAGTCAGTTGTTCGACTGTTCCTGATCTTCCGCGGGACGCTTCTCGGCCGCCTCGCCGGCCCGTTCGTCAGCGACGGCCCGCGGCTGCGCCGCGTCGTCGCTGACCAACCCCAGGATGCGGCGGGCCCCCAGGCCCACGGCCACCAGGCTCAGCCCGTCGAACAGGAGGGCGAGGGAGAAGAAGGTTCCGATCACGTAGCGGCTGTTGCCGGGCCAGCTCGACAGGATCAGGACGCCCAGCAGGACCCCGAAGGCGCCCTGCACGAGCGCCACCCCGAAGTTCGCCCCGCGCACCACGAGGGCTCCGGCGAGCCGGAACACCCCGCCGGTGAGGAAGAGCAGCGCGGCGAACATGGTCAGCGCCTCGGCGCTCGCCTCGGGCCGGCGCAGGATGACGAAACCGGCGGCCAAGTTCACGGCGGCGACGATGACGGCGAGCCAGAAGTAGCTGCTCTTGCGGGACTGGACCGCATGCAGCAGTCCCACCAGACCGCCGATCAGCAGCAGCCAGCCGAAGAGGAACATCGAGGTCAGCGTGGCCACACCGGTGTAGACGAGACCGACCAGACCGGCCAGCACGAGCACCACCCCGAGGGCGGCCAGCACCCCGAAGCTGCGGCTGAGCTGCTTCTTCTCCCGCTGCGGCTCCCGGTTCCTGCCCTCGGTACGGTCTGCGCCCATGGACGTGCCACCTCCTCGCACCCCCCGGACGGACTCCCCTTGATCATAGGATTGACGCCCCGGGATAGCATCCGGCGCATGGACGCAGCCCGGGACGCAGCCCTCCTCCCCACGGTCGCCGACGGAGTCGCCACCGTCGTCATCTCGCACCCCGCCAAGCGCAACGCCATGACGGCCGCGATGTGGCGGGCCCTGCCGGCCCTGCTGCCGGAGCTGGCGGCCGACCCGGCCGTACGGGTGCTCGTCCTGACCGGGGCGGGAGCGACCTTCTGCGCGGGCGCGGACATCTCCTCCCTGACCGGGGAGGGGGACGAGGACCCGCAGGCACTCGCCGTGGCCGCCGAGGAGGCGCTGGCCGCCTTCCCCAAGCCGACGCTGGCGGCCATCCGCGGGTACTGCGTGGGCGGCGGGAGCCAGCTCGCGGCGGCCTGCGATCTGCGGTTCGCGGAGGAGGGGGCCTCGTTCGGGGTGACCCCGGCGAAGCTCGGCATCGTCTACCCCGCCTCCTCCACCAGGCGGCTGGCCCGGCTGGTCGGCCCGGCCGCGGCCAAGTACCTGCTCTTCTCGGCGGAGTTGATCGACGCGGACCGGGCGCTGCGCACCGGCTTCGTTGACGAGCTGCTGCCTGCGGGCCAACTGGACAAGCGGGTGGCCGAGTTCGCCCGCGTCCTGGTCTCGCGGTCGCAGCTCACCCAGGCGGCGGCCAAGGAGTTCGCGGACGGGCGGACGGACCGCGACGCGCACTGGGCGGCGCAGGCGGCTGGGAGCGGCGACACCGCGGAGGGTGTCGCCGCGTTCCTGGAGCGCCGCCCGCCCGTCTTCCGCTGGCCTACAGCGGATTGACCGCGCGCAGCCGCGCGACGAGCTCGGCCGGGGCCTTGGCCGGGGAACCGGCGTCGTAGGGCGGCTGGGGGTCGTACTCGGTCATCAGCTGGACGGTCTGGGCGAACTCGTCACCGGCGATCCTGCCGAGCAGGGTGAGGCCCATGTCGATGCCGGCGGAGACGCCCGCCGCGGTGACGTACTTCCCGTCGAAGACCACCCGCTCGCCGGTGGGCTCGGCGCCGAACTGCGGCAGCCGGTCCAGGTACAGCCAGTGGCCGGCGGCCCGCCGCCCGTCGAGCAGCCCGGCAGCGGCGAGCAGCAGGGAGCCGGTGCACACCGAGGCCGTCCAGGTGGTCGTGGCGTCGACGTCCCGCAGCCACTGCAGGACGGCGGGGTTCTCCATCTCCAGCTCGGGGTGCGGTCCACCGGGCACGAGGACGATGTCGGGCCGGGTCACCTCGTGGAGGGCCTTGTCGGCGACGAGCGCGAGCGACCCGTTGTCGGTCCGCACGGGGCCGGGGTGCTCGGACACGAACACCGTCTCGGCGCCCTGGAGCCGGCCGAGCGTGTCGAAGGGCCCGATGGCGTCGAGGGCGGTGAAGCGGTCGTAGAGCAGTACGGCGATCTGCATGGCTCCTCCGGAGCGGTCAGGCGGTGCCGGGTCCCCGGGCGGGGGCGGCAGGTCTGTACGGGGCCTCGCGGCGGCCCGGACCCGCGGCGGTGGGGGCCGGGGCCGCGTGGCGGCGGTCAGGGGCGAGCGGGCCCGGCTCCCCGTCGGGCGGCGGGCGCGCCCGACGGCGGCGATCAGGCCGCCCGCCGGCCGCGCGCCGCTGGTCCTCGCGGGGGCGGTCAGGGCCGGGACAGTGGGCGTCACGCGGCCGCGATGGCGGTGGTCAAAGCCGCGACGACGGGATCAGGCCGCGGCGGCGTCACCGCATCGGTGACGCTGGTCACGGCCGCCGCGGGGGTGGTCAGGAGCCGAAGCGGCGGCGGTATTCGGCCGGGGGCTGGCCCAGGGCCTTGACGAAGGCCCGGCGCAGGGCCTCCGGCGTGCCGTAGCCGCAGGCGCGCGAGATCTGGGCTATGCCTTCCCGGCTTTCCTCCAGCAGCCGCCGCGCGTGCTCCACCCGCACCCGCTCGACGTACCGCCCGGGCGTGACCCCCGTCTCCGCCTGGAAGGCCCGGGCGAAGTGGCGCGGCGAGAGCCGGGCCCGGGCGGCGAGCGCCTCGATGCTCAGGTCGGCGCCCGGATGCTCCGTGATCCACTGCTGGACGTCCCGCAGGGGCTCCCGGCGCGCCGTCTGCGCCGCCAGCTGCGCGCTGAACTGCGCCTGGTTGCCCGGTCGGCGCAGGAACACCACCAGGTGCCGGGCGATCGTCAGCGCCACGTCCCGCCCGTGGTCCTCCTCCACCAGCGCGAGCGCGAGGTCGATCCCGGCCGTGACCCCGGCCGAGGTGGCGACCGGCCCGTCCCGTACGTAGATCGGGTCGGGCTCCACCACCACGTCCGGGTAGTCCCGCGCCATCCGGTCGCACACGTACCAGTGCGTCGTCGCCCGCCGCCCGTCGAGCAGCCCCGCCTCGGCCAGCAGCAGCCCTCCCGTGCACACGGACACCAACCGCCCCGCGCCACCCCCGTGGGCGCGCAGCCAGTCGGTGATCCGCGGCTCGAAGTCGGCCGTGTAGCGGCCGCCGGGTACGAGCAGCGTGGTCCCCCGGCCCGGCCGGGCCCGGTCCAGGTCCCCGTCCGGGACCAGGGTGAGCCCGCTGCTCGTCCGGACCGGCCCGCCGCCCGGGGAGACCGTACGGATCTCGTACGCGGGCCGCCCCGGGAACCGGGCCGCGGCCGCGAAGACCTCCACCGGCCCGGTCACGTCCAGGCTCTGCACCCCGTCGTAGAGGACGACGAGCACGTTTCGCAACGACATGGCCTCATGGTGTGACGCCGCACCCCATGGCCGCAATGACGGGCCCCCCACCTATCCGGCCATCGCCGGGGGCCCGCACCTGCCCGGATAGGATCGGCCCATCATGACTGCAACCCTCGTCGCCAAGAAGCTCACCGCCGCCCACGGTGAGCGCACGCTGTTCGCCGATCTCGACCTCGTCGTCGCGCCCGGCGACGTCATCGGCCTCGTCGGCGTGAACGGCGCCGGGAAGTCCACCCTGCTGCGCCTGCTCGCCGGGCTGGACACCCCCGAGACCGGTGAGCTGCGGCTCTCCCCGCCCGGCGCCGCCGTCGGCCACCTGCCGCAGGAGCCGGAGCGCCGGCCCGCCGAGTCGGTGCGGGAGTTCCTGGCGCGGCGTACGGGAGTGGCCGCCGCGCAGGCGGAGCTGGACGCGGCGACGCAGGGCCTGGTGGACGGGACCCCGGGCGCGGACGACGCGTACGTGACGGCGCTGGACCAGTGGCTGAACCTCGGCGGCGCCGATCTCGACGAGCGGGCGGAGGAGGTGGCCGCCGAGCTCGGCCTCACCGTGGGCCTGGACCTGCCCATGACGGCGCTGTCCGGCGGCCAGGCGGCCCGCGCGGGCCTGGCCTCGCTGCTGCTCTCCCGGTACGACGTCTTCCTGCTGGACGAGCCCACCAACGACCTCGACCTGGACGGTCTGGAGCGGCTGGAGCAGTTCGTCAAGGGGCTGCGCGCGGGGACGGTCGTGATCAGCCACGACCGCGAGTTCCTGACCCGTACCGTCACCAAGGTGCTTGAACTCGACCTGGCGCAGCAGCAGATCAACCTCTACGGCGGCGGGTACCAGTCCTACCTCGAGGAGCGGGAGCGCGCCCGCAGCCACGCCCGCGAGGAGTTCGAGGAGTACGCGGGCAAGAAGTCGGCGCTCGAGGGCCGGGCCCAGATGCAGCGCAACTGGATGGACAAGGGCGTGCGCAACGCGCGCCGCAAGGCGAGCGACAACGACAAGATCGGCAAGAACCTGCGCGGCGAGTCCAGCGAGAAGCAGGCCGCCAAGGCCCGCCAGACGCAGCGGGCGATCGAACGGCTGGAGGTCGTCGAAGAGCCGCGCAAGGAGTGGGATCTGCGCATGGAGATCGCGGCGGCCCCGCGCTCCGGAGCGGTGGTCGCCACGCTGCGCGAAGCGGCGGTCAAGCGCGGGGACTTCGCCTTCGGCCCGGCCAGCCTGCAGATCGACTGGGCGGACCGGGTGGCGATCACCGGGGCCAACGGCGCGGGCAAGTCCACGCTGCTGGCCGTGCTGCTGGGTCGGCTGGCCCCGGACTCCGGCTCCGCCACCCTCGGCTCCGGGGTCCTGATCGGCGAGGTGGACCAGGCCCGCGGCCTGTTCCTCGGCGGTGAACCGCTGCTGGAGGCGTTCTGCGCGGCCGTCCCGGACACCGAGCCGTCCGAAGTGCGCACCCTGCTGGCCAAGTTCGGCCTCAAGGCGGCCCACGTCCTGCGCCCGGCCGCCACCCTCTCCCCGGGCGAGCGCACCCGCGCCGCGCTGGCCCTGCTGCAGGGCCGCGGGGTCAACCTGCTGGTCCTGGACGAGCCCACCAACCACCTGGACCTCCCGGCGATCGAGCAGCTGGAGTCCGCGCTGGAGGCGTACGAGGGCACGCTGCTCCTGGTCACCCACGACCGCCGCATGCTGGACGCCGTCGCGGTGACCCGCCGCCTGCGCGTCGACGACGGCCGGGTCACCGAGGTTTAGCCCACGCAGAGTGGGCAGTTGGTGGCACCGGGTGCAGCCGCGCGCCGCGCGGTCTCGAGATGCCGACCGGCTCGCGGGCGACTAGCGTGTGTGGGAGAGAGCCGCACCGCGGAGCACGGCCATCATGGCCCGAATCCCGCGTCGACCGGGGTGGAACCTCTGACGCGTGTATGCCTCCGCACATCCCGCGGCCCGTCTCCGATCCGCGCCGCGCACGTCCGCTGCGGCCGCGGTTCCGCCCTCTCCTGCCTTTCGGAGACGTGCGAGAGGGTGGAGGAAAGGCAATCCCATGCATGCACAGAGAGCGAAGCGCCTCTTCGCGGCCTCCGCCGCCGGTCTGCTGATGGCCGGCGGGGCCGCGCTCGGTACGGCGGGCACCGCCTCGGCGGCAGCCCCGGCCCAACCCGTCAGCTACGTCACCGGCGGCGGCTGCGACGACGATGACGACTACGGCCACCACGGCTACGGTCATTACGGCGGCTGGGACGACGATGACGACGACAACGGCTATGGAGGACACGGCCGCGGACACGGCCACGGACACGGACACGGTCACTGATCCCTGCCACTGATCCCTGCCAGCACGGCACGCCCTGCGCGGACCCGTCACCGGGCCGCGCATTGCGTTGTCCGGGCGCCGTCAGCCCCCGTCCGGCCGGTCCGCCGGGGCCCGGCGCGTGCGCGCCATCCTGCGGGCCACGAACGTGCGCGGGAGGTGGCGGGCCGCCAGGGCGTACACCCGGTAGCGGCGCCCGGTGATGCTGAGCGGGCGGCACAGGGCGAGGTCCTTCAGGGCCCGGTCGACCACGGCCCGCGGTTCCAGCCAGACCGCATCGCGCAGGGCGCTGACGTCCATCCCGGCGCGCTCCTGGAACTCGGTGCGGGTGAAGCCCGGTACCACCGCCAGCACCCGGACCCCGTACGGCGCCATGTCCACCCTGAGCGACTCGCTGAACGCGGTGAGCCACGCCTTGGCGGCTCCGTACGTGCCGGTCGGCAGGAGTCCGGCCACCGAGGACACGTTGACCACCGCGCCCCTGCGCCGTTCGCGCAGGCCCGGCAGTACGGCGTGGGTGAGCCGGAGCGGGACCTTGACCAGCAGGTCGAGCATCCGCTCCTCGTCCTCGACCGGGCTGTACGGGAAGGGCGCGGGAAGCCCGAAGCCCGCGTTGTTCACCAGGATGTCCACGGGCCGCACGCGGTCTGCGAGGCGTTCGGCGACCGCCTGGCACTCCCGCGCGTCCAGCAGGTCGGCGGGGAGCACCTCGACCGCCGTGCCGAACTCCCGGCCGAGTTCCCGCGCGACGGCCTCCAGCCGCTCCTTGTCGCGGGCCACGAGGACCAGGTCGGCGCCCTTGGCCGCGAAACCCCGGGCGAAGGCCGCGCCCAGTCCGGCGCTGGCCCCGGTGATCAGTACGGTGGTCACGACGGCTCCCCTTCCCGGGTGTACTCGTGGGCGACGTCGACCAGGAACCGGGCCTCCTGGGCCAGGTCACCGCCCTCGGCCGAGGTCTGGATGGCGGCCGGCAGCTCCAGCCCGGCCGGCTCGCCCGGCTGCCCGGGAATTCCGGCGAGCTTCGCCCGCCGCGCGTCCTTCAGGACGGAGGCCAGCGCGGCCGCGGTGCGCCGCTGCTCGGGGACCCCGCGCCCGGCGACCCGGCCGCGGGCGTCCTCCAGGGCGCCCGGGGCGACGTACTCGCCCAGGATCAGGATCGCGTCGCGCGTCTCGATCACCTTGCGGTACACGAGCAGGTTGCGCGGGACCGGCGGCCACAGCAGCTCCACCATCCGCCCGGCCCGCGGCTTGTTCAGGGCCACGTGCGGGACGGCCTGGACCAGGTCGCGCCACAGCGGCCACAGCCGCCAGGCGGTGGCGATGTCGGCGGCGGTCCGGCGGAAGGTGAACAGGGTCGGGACGAGGATCGCGGCGGCCCGCAGCAGGCCGTGCACGTTCATCAGCAGCGGCAGGGCGGGCATCGCCCAGGTGCTGCCGAACAGGGCCTTGAGCAGGTACGCGAGCCAGAACAGCCCGGCGAGCGCGGTACCGAGCCCGAACAGCCGCAGCCCCGCGGCCAGTCCCCGGCTCTCGGTGCGGCGGCTGTAGCGCCAGCACAGCGCCACGCAGACGGTGTTGGCCACCACGTGGGCGGAGATCAGCACCAGCCAGTAGGCGAGCGAGGGCACCGGGTCGCCGACCGGTGGCATGGTGTGGGTGCCGTGCGCGGGCGCCGCTGCGTCCAGCGCGACGAGGGCGGCGAGCCAGCCGACCGTGGCCGTCCACGAGACGAAGCGGAGCCGGCTGCCGCCCGCGGCGGCGGCCACGAAGTACAGGACGGCGCCTGCGGAGAAGACGCCGATGAAGTTGCGGACGAGCCCGATGGTGTGCGCGTACCCGGCTCCGCGGGTCATCGCGTACGCGACGACGTCGGGGAGGTTCAGGGTCATCGCGGCGGCGGCGGTGGCCACCGCCAGCCACAGGCCGCGCTGCTGGGGCGAGCGCAGGGCGCCCGGGGCGCGGAGCAGGACTGCGATCCACAGGCACACCACGCTGGGAACGGCGAGCCAGTTCCCGAAGGCGGTCAGGTCAGCTGCCATCGTTCCCCCGCTCGTAGCCCATGGCGGACTCGAGCCGGGCCAGGGTGCCCCGGGCGCGGACCGCCGAGGCCGGGCCGGCGTTCGCCGTGCGGATGCGGATCATGCTGGCGAGCATCTCCGCCTCCTGCTCCTGGCGGGTGGTGTAGTTGGTGCGGCCGAGCACGACCGGGGCGCGCCCGTCGGCCTCTTCGCCCTCCAGCGAATGGTGCCCGAAGAGGATGTGGCCGAGCTCGTGGAGCACGATGTGCTCCCGGTGGAGCGGGGTGGTCTGCGCCTCGTAGAAGACGTAGTCGACGCTGGCCGTGCCGACCCACAGTCCGCACACGCCCGACTCCGCCGCCTCCTTGGGCAGCGGGTGGAGCTCGATGGGCCGGCCGCGCTGCTCGGCTATGCGGCCGCACAGCGCATCGAGCGAGAACGGATGGGTCAGATCCAGATGGCCGAGAATGTTCTCGCACCGTTTGCGCAGGCTGAGTTGCCGGTAGGGCATGTGATCCCTCTTCGGACCCTTTCTCGGGCAGCGTCGGTAGGCGTGTGCTGGCATGGGCATGGCGTCCTGTGCCTTCGAAGGCGGCCTCGGGGTATTGCGGTCCTGAGGGGAAACGCGGAAACCCGTCCGCCTGGGTGACGAACGGGCGTTCCACCATGCCTACAGATCTTGTACGCGAGTTGGCAAGGCAGGTCCCCTGGTGGGGAACCTATTCGGCCATCGCGCGCACGATCCTCACGCGCCGGGTGGCTGCATGCCGGCGGCTACCGCTTGCGGCGCTCCTCGGGTCCGGTGAGACCGGCGCGGCGCAGGGCGTCTGCCATCGCGCTGTTGGCGGGCGCGGGAGCGGAGACACCGCCGCCCTGGCCCTGCCCCTGACCGCGCCGGCCCTGACCACCCTGACGCTGGCCCTGCGGCTGACCGCCCTGGCGCCGGCCCTGCGGCTGACCGCCCTGGCCCTGGCCCTGGCCCTGGCCCTGGCCCTGGGCGCGCTGGCCCTGGCCGCTCGCGCCGCGCTGCTGCGGCGGACGGCCGCCGCTGCGCCGCTCCTGGCCCGGGGTGCCGGCGCCGCGCTCCGCCCCGGCCTCGTCCTCCAGCCGCAGGGTCAGCGAGATCCGCTTGCGCGGGATGTCCACGTCCATGACCTTCACGCGGACGATGTCGCCCGGCTTGACCACGTCACGCGGGTCCTTGACGAAGGTCTTCGACAGCGCCGAGACGTGCGCCAGCCCGTCCTGGTGCACACCGATGTCGATGAAGGCACCGAAGGCGGCCACGTTGGTGACCACGCCCTCCAGGATCATCCCCGGGGCCAGGTCGCCGATCTTCTCCACGCCCTCCTTGAAGGTGGCCGTCTTGAACGCGGGGCGCGGGTCGCGGCCCGGCTTCTCCAGCTCGCGCAGGATGTCGGTGACGGTGGGCAGGCCGAAGGCCTCGGTGACGAACTGGTCGGGGCGCAGGGAGCGCAGTACGGAGGTGTTGCCGATCAGGGCCGCCACCTCGCCGCCCGCCGTCTTGCCCATGGCCCGCACCACCGGGTACGCCTCGGGGTGCACCGCGGAGGCGTCCAGCGGGTCGTCCCCGCCGCGGATCCGCAGGAAGCCCGCGCACTGCTCGTACGCCTTCGGGCCCAGCCGGGCCACGTCCTTGAGTCCCTTGCGGCTGCGGAAGGGCCCGTTGGCGTCGCGGTGGGCGACGATGTTCTCGGCGAGCCCGGCGCTGATGCCCGACACGCGCGAGAGCAGCGGCGCCGAGGCGGTGTTGACGTCGACGCCGACGCCGTTCACACAGTCCTCGACCACCGCGTCGAGCGAGCGGGAGAGCTTCACCTCGGACAGGTCGTGCTGGTACTGGCCGACGCCGATCGACTTCGGGTCGATCTTGACCAGTTCGGCGAGCGGGTCCTGCAGGCGGCGGGCGATGGAGACCGCGCCGCGCAGCGACACGTCCATGCCGGGGAGTTCCTGCGAGGCGAAGGCCGAGGCGGAGTACACCGAGGCGCCCGCCTCCGAGACCATCACCTTGGTGAGCTCCAGCTCGGGGTGGCGGGTGATGAGCTCCCCGGCGAGCTTGTCGGTCTCGCGGGAGGCCGTGCCGTTGCCGATGGCGACCAGCTCGACCGCGTGCTCCTTCGCGAGGCGGGCGAGCGTGGCGAGGGACTCGTCCCACTTGTTGGCGGGCACGTGCGGGTAGATGACGTCGGTGGCCACGACCTTGCCGGTGGCGTCCACGACGGCCACCTTCACCCCGGTGCGGAAGCCCGGGTCCAGGCCGAGCGTCGCCCGCGTGCCCGCCGGGGCGGCGAGCAGCAGGTCGCGCAGGTTCGCGGCGAAGACCCGTACGGCCTCGTCCTCGGCGGCCGCGCGCAGCCGCGTCCTCAGGTCGATGCCGAGGTGCACCTGGATCTTCGTGCGCCAGGCCCAGCGGACCGTGTCGGCCAGCCACTTGTCGCCGGGGCGGCCGTGCTCCGAGGGCGGCGCGATGCCGAAGCGGCGGGCGACCATGCCCTCGTACGTGGAGGGGCCGGGGGTCTCGCTCGGCGGCTCGGGCTCCAGCGTGAGGTCGAGGACCTCCTCCTTCTCGCCGCGCAGCATCGCGAGGACGCGGTGCGAGGGGAGGGCGGTGAAGGGCTCGGCGAAGTCGAAGTAGTCGGCGAACTTGGCGCCCGCCTCCTCCTTGCCCTCGCGGACCTTCGCCGCGAGCCGGCCCCGGCCCCACATGCGCTCGCGCAGTTCGCCGATCAGGTCGGCGTCCTCGGCGAACCGCTCGGTGAGAATGGCGCGGGCGCCCTCCAGGGCCGCGGCCGCGTCGGCGACGCCCTTGTCGGCGTCGACGAACGCGGCGGCCGCGGCGGCCGGTTCCACGGAGGGGTCGGCGAGCAGCCCCTCGGCGAGCGGCTCCAGGCCGGCCTCGCGGGCGATCTGCGCCTTGGTGCGCCGCTTGGGCTTGAAGGGCAGGTAGATGTCCTCCAGCCGGGCCTTGGTGCCGGCCGCGTTGATCCGCGCCTCCAGCTCGGCGTCGAGCTTGCCCTGCTCCCGTACGGAGTCCAGGATCGCGGCGCGCCGGTCCTCGAGCTCGCGCAGGTACCGCAGCCGTTCCTCGAGCGTGCGCAGCTGCGCGTCGTCGAGCATCTCGGTCGCTTCCTTGCGGTAGCGCGCGATGAACGGCACGGTGGAGCCGCCGTCGAGCAGCTCGACGGCGGCCTTGACCTGCCGCTCCCGTACGCCGAGCTCCTCGGCGATCCTGCCTTCGATGGACATCGTCACGATCGGGTCCCGCCTGCCTTCGTTTGCACTGGAAGGCTGCCAATTGTGGCAGGTGGCCGTGACGAGGCGCGGTAAGGCCGCCCCCGGTGCCGCGGGCCGGGTCCGTCAGGCCTTGCCGCGCAGGTCGGCCGGGAAGGCTCCGGCCTTCATCGCCCGCATCACGAAGCCGCCGCCGAGTTCCGCGAGGCGGGCCAGGCCCTGGGCGCCGAGGTGCTCGTACGGGGCCGCGTCCAGGCGGTCGGTGTCGGCCTCGAGGCTCTCGCGTACGGCCCGGCCCTGCTCGGTGAGCTCGCCGTCGGCGTCGAGGATCCCGCGGGCGCGGAGCCGGTCGGCGGCGGCGTCCAGGTCGGACTGCTGCCAGCCGCGGATGGCCTTGAGCCACTTCGGGGTCATGCCCTTGCCGGTGGCCGTGTGGCTGACCAGGGCCTCGAGCGGGTCCAGGCCGGCGATGAGCAGGGCGGCGAGGTGGCCGTCGCCGCGGTGTTCGCGCAGCAGGGTGGTCGCGTGCCACAGGCGCAGGTGCGGCTCCTGGGGTACGGGGAGGTCGGCGTGGGCCGAGTAGAGGGTGCGGGCGTGCCGGGTGCAGCCCTCGGTGGCGCGTATCGCCAGGTCGGCGGCCTCGGCGAGTTCGGGCGACTCGATGACCTCGTCCCCGAGGAGCCTGCGCAGGGTCGCGTCGGCGGCGCGCAGGCGGGCGGCGAGGACCTGCTCGGGCGTGGCGGTGTCCCACACGGCGGGCAGGTGCCGGGCGATGTGGTCGTGGCGGTAGTTGTAGAACGTGGCGGTCACGGTGCCCGCTCCGACGGCGCCCATGGCGGCGGAGCGGTGGGCGAGGTTGACGGCGAGCGGGTCGGTGATCCCCAGGCCCGCGAACTCCTTCACGGTGTCCGGCGAGAAGTAGACGGTGGAGTGCAGCGGGTTGATCGCGGTGTGCCAGCAGTGCCGTGCGGCGAGCGGAGGAAGGGTCATGGACGGCAGGTTACCGACTGCTTGGTATGTCCGGAAGGCCGGTGCCCTCCAGCGGGGCCCGGCCCCCTCCCCGGGTACGGGAGCGACCCCGCAGTTTCGGCCTTTCCTCGCCTGTGACGGCCGAATGGCGATCGTGTGACAGCAGGGGCCATGGACATGACGTGGGGCATCAAGGGTGAATACGGTCGAGCGACAAGCGCTTGAACCGATCTGTCTCCTCTACCACTTGGAGCCCTTCGTGCACCGCAAAGTCATCGCCCCGAGCGTGCTCGCCGCCTCCCTCCTGCTGGTGATCCCGGCATCGGCGGCGAGTTCCGGTCCGGGCGCCCCGGGTATCGGCGATCCCTACTACCCGGCCAGCGGCAACGGCGGATACGACGTGTCGCACTACGACCTGCGCCTGAAGTACCAGCCGCAGACGGACCTGCTCGAAGGCACCGCCACCCTCCTGGCCACCGCGAAGCAGGACCTGTCCCGCTTCAACCTGGACTTCGCCCTCCAGGTCAGCGAGGTCCGGGTCAACGGGGTCAGGGCGAAGTTCGCCACCTCCGGCTCCCACGAGCTCGAGGTCACCCCGGCGAAGCCGCTGGCCCGCAACACCCCGCTGACCGTCGTCGTCAAGTACGCCGGGAAGCCCTCCGAGGTGAAGGTGGACGGCTGGACGGCCTGGCAGCGCACGCCCGACGGCGCAGTGGCGGCGCAGGAGCCCGACTCGGCGGTCTGGTGGTTCCCGAGCAACGACCACCCGCTCGACAAGGCCACCTTCGACGTGTCGGTCAACGTCCCGGACGGCACGCAGGCGATCAGCAACGGCGTGCTCCAGTCGCAGACTTCGCGGCTGGGCTGGACCCGGTACAACTGGCGTTCCAACAAGCCGCAGGCCACGTACCTGGCCACCCTCGCGGTCGGCAAGTTCGACGTCACCACCGACAAGACGGCGAGCGGTCTGCCGGTCCTGAACGCCTACAGCAAGGACCTGGGCGACAACGCGGGGGCGGCGCGGGCCAGCGTGGAGCGGACCGCCGAGGTCGCCGAGTGGCTGGAGGGGGTCTTCGGTCCGTACCCGTTCAACGCGCTGGGCGGCTACGTGCCGAACGTGACCGCCGGCTTCGCCCTGGAGACCCAGACGCGCCCGTTCTACGGCCCGCGGCAGTTCCAGAACGGCGCCAACGTCTCGGTGGTCGTGCACGAGCTGGCCCACCAGTGGTACGGCGACAGCGTGTCCGTGGACGGCTGGAAGGACATCTGGGTCAACGAGGGCTTCGCCCGCTACAGCCAGTGGCTGTGGTCGGAGAAGGAGGGCGAGGGCACCGCGCAGGAGCTGGCCGACTGGGCCTACTCCGTCCGCCCGGCCGAGGACCCGTTCTGGCAGGTCAAGCCGGGTGACCCGGGTCCGGAGAACCAGTTCCACGGAGCCGTCTACGACCGTGGCGCCCTCGCGCTGCAGGCGCTGCGCAACGAGATCGGCGACGAGAAGTTCTTCGAGATCCTGAAGGGCTGGCCGGCCGAGCGGGCCTACGGCAACGCCAAGGTCGGGGACTTCGTCCGCTACGCGGAGAGGCTGTCGGCCAAGCCGCTGGCCCAGCTGTTCGAGACCTGGCTCTACACCCCGGGCAAGCCGGACGCCTCGGCCCTGGGCCACGCGGACGCGGGCCCCGCGGCCCGGTCCTTCTCGGCTCCGGCGCAGAGGACGGAGCCGAAGTCCTGGAAGAAGATCGCGGAGACGAACACGGTCCACCGGCACGAGGGGCACGACGGGCACTGACCGCCGTCAGCGGGCGGCGGCGTGCCACCGGGCGCGCGCCGCCCGCGCGATGGGCAGGTACCGCAGCCGTTCCGGCAGCGCCGGTACGAGGAGCCGTACGGCCGCGCTGAACCTGCGGAGCCTGCGCTCCTGGGCCGGGCTCCACTCCAGCCCGATGGCCGCGCGCGCCTCGGGCGGCATGTACCCGACGGTGACGAAGGCGCGGAAGCGCAGGAAGGCCACCCGCAGCGCCGGCCAGGTGAGCCGCAGCAGCAGCCGGACCACGGGCCCGCCGCCCGTGGGGCGGGGCAGCGGGACGTCGGTGGCGACCAGCTCGCGGGCGACCGCGGTCGGCTCGATCTCCTCGGCCAGCATCCGGGCCCAGTACGTCCAGTACTCCTCGATGGTCTGCGGCATGTCCCGGTCGTGGAGGCCCAGGATCCGGCCGACCTGGAGCCACTCCCGGTAGAGCCGGCGCTCCTGTGCGGGCGTGAAGCGGCGCAGCAGGTAGCGCCCGGCGTACAGGTAGACGGGGAACCCGGTCGCGTGCACCCAGGCGTAGCAG
Organism: Streptomyces sp. NPDC048349; assembly: GCF_040651925.1. Lineage (NCBI taxonomy): Bacteria > Bacillati > Actinomycetota > Actinomycetes > Kitasatosporales > Streptomycetaceae > Streptomyces > Streptomyces sp. NPDC048349. The sequence goes on from NZ_JBEZLA010000039.1 coordinate 70,268, forward strand.
GCCGGGTCGAGCGAGTGGTAGCGCCGGCCGCGAGTGTCGACGCCCCGGATCTCCTTGTGCAGGCGGCGCACCCGGCGGCCTTCCTCGGCGGCGTCCTGCCCGCCGTACACCCACAGCTGGACCGAGCGCAGCGAGCGCTCGCCGCGGCCCCAGGGGTCGGTGCGGAAGACGGAGTACTGGTCGACTCCGGCCGCGATGGCGGGGTGGGCGACCTGCATCGTGAAGGCGGCGGGCAGCATCAGCAGGGCCCGGACGTCACCGGCGATGGTCCACAGCACCCCGCCGGGCGGGGGCGGCTCCGGGTCGGCCCTGCCTGCGGTTCCCGCGGCCGGGTCCTGCGTCGTGGTCATGCCCGTGCCCCCAGGTCTCGAACTCGCCGTATGTCCAGTATGACCTGCGGTCCAGGCCGGACCGAAAACCTCCGTTTCCCGGGGCGGCCCCGCGTTGTCGTGGCCTGGACAGAAAGTCGCTGCACGGGTGTTACCCAGAGGTAACCGCGGCTGCTTGGATGGCGAAGCCGATCCGGTCTTCTCCCGCAGGAACGATGGAGTCCCCCATGTCGCAGACCTCCGCCCGCCGCCACCGGGCCGCCGCCACTGCCGTCGCCGCGGTCGCCGCGGGCGCACTGGCCGCCACCACGGCGCCGGCCGCCTCGGCCGCCGAGTCCGCCGAGTCCGCCGCCCCGCGGCTGAGCGTCCTCTCGTACAACGTGTTCCTGATGAGCAAGAACCTGTACCCGAACTGGGGCCAGGACCACCGGGCCGCCGAGATCCCCAAGACCTCCTTCTACCAGGGCCACGACGTGGTCGTGCTCCAAGAGGCCTTCGACAACGCCGCTTCGGACGCGCTGAAGGCCAACTCGGCCGCCCAGTACCCGTACCAGACCCCGGTCGTCGGCCGCAGCAAGACCGGCTGGGACGCCACGGGCGGCGCCTACTCCTCCACCACCCCGGAGGACGGCGGCGTCACGATCCTGAGCAAGTGGCCCATCGTCCGCAAGGAGCAGGTCGTCTACAAGGACGCCTGCGGCGCCGACTGGTGGTCCAACAAGGGCTTCGCCTACGCCGTGCTGAACGTGAACGGCGCCAGGGTGCACGTCGTCGGCACCCACGCGCAGTCCACCGACCCCGGCTGCGGCGCGGGCGAGGCGGCGCAGATGCGCGCCCGCCAGTTCCGCACCATCGACGCGTTCCTGGACGGGAAGAACATCCCGGCGCACGAACAGGTCATCGTGGCGGGCGACATGAACGTCGACTCCCGCACGCCGGAGCTCGCCGCCATGCTGGCCGACGCCGACCTGGCCGGCTCGGACGCGCGCACGGGCCACCCGTACTCCTTCGACACCGCGCTGAACTCGATAGCGAACTACCGCTACCCGACCGACCCGCGCGAGGACCTGGACTACGTCCTGTACCGCAAGGGCAACGCCCGTCCGGCGGGCTGGGAGAACAACGTGGTGAAGGAGCAGTCGGCGCCCTGGACGGTCTCCAGCTGGGGCACCTCGTACACGTACACCAACCTGTCCGACCACTACCCGGTCATCGGGCGCTACGGCGTGTCCGCAAAGTCATGGAAGCCAGAGCCGTAGGCAGGCGAGGGTGACCAGGGCTTGGTAGTGGCGGGCTCGTTTGTCGTAGCGGGTGGCGAGGGCCTTGTTCTGCTTGAGCCGGTTGAAGCAGCGTT
>NZ_JBEZLA010000040.1:0-29915 GCF_040651925.1 Streptomyces sp. NPDC048349
AGGTCGACGGCCCAGGTCACGTCATCGCTGATGGCCAGTACGTCAGCCAGTGATTGCAGGAGCTCGGTCTCGTCGTTGAGTACTCGACGCGACAAGAGCTTGTCGCCGTGGCCGTTGATCACGACACAGTGGTGATGAGTCTTCCCAGCATCCACTCCGGCCCAAATCTCAGGCACGGGCCCCTCCATGACCTCGGCGTTCGCTGGTCCCACAGACGACCTCGCCGGCGTGTCCCTAAACAGCGATCTTGCTCGCGCATCCCAATCAGCGGCTGAGTCGTTGTGGGGCGCCGGGCGGCCAATCTCCCCGAGCCATCAAGGGCAATCAACTGATAGCCACACCCGGCACCCCTGGGTGACAGAACCCTACGAATGGCTCGGCCGTCCCGCAGGAGAACCTAGGGATCAACTGAGCAGGTTTGGCCAGCTCAAGAGCGACACCTGAGGAGATTCAAAGAGCGCCATCAGGCCAGCTGGGCGCGGGGTGTGGCTCCCCCATCTTCCCCGCGCCGGCGTCCTCACGGGCCCAGGGGCGCGGGAGTGGCCGCGGACCGGGGCGTGAGGACGTTTCGGGCCGGGGCTGTGTTCATTGCACAAAGCGGCCCCGGCCGCTCGGAGGTGGTCTCTCACCGTGCGCCCGGGGTCCGGCATGCCTGAGCGCGGGATACCAGTTCCAGGGAACGCCGGGCCGATTGACGGCTACGAGGATCTCGGAAGATCCGTTCTCTGGACCGTCTCCGTCGCTAGCGTTTCGGTGGCTGGGGGGCGGGTGGCTCCGAAACGGCGATCGCGTCGCCCGTAGCTGTCGATGGCCTGCCACAGGTGGGTGCGGTCGAAGTCCGGCCAGAGCGGAGCCAGGAAGAGGAGTTCGGCGTAGGTGGTTTGCCAGGGCAGGAAGTTGGAGGTGCGCTGTTCGCCGCCGGTGCGGATCAAAAGGTCCACGTCGGGCAGGTCGGGTTGGTGGAGGTGGCGGGCGAAGTGCCGGTGGGTGATGTGGTCGGGGTCGAGTTCGCCCCGGGCGGCCTGGCGGGCGAGGGCCTGTGCGGCGTCGGTGATTTCGTTACGGCCGCCGTAGTTGAAGCAGAGGTTGACGGACAGACCGGTCCGGGTACGGGTGGCCCTGACCGTGCGTCGGAGAGTGTCCAACAGCTCGGGGGGCAGATTGTCGGGCCGTCCGGACCATAGCAGTCTCACGTCGCGCTGCCAGACCTCTTCGGTGTCCAGGTCGAGGCCGTCTCGGACGATGCGCAGGATTTTTTCGATCTCGGGAGCCGGGCGACTCCAGTTCTCGGTGGACAGGACGTACAGGCTCAGGTTCGCCAGACCGATCTCCAGGGCGCCGTAGATGACATCGCGCAGTGCCTGTTGGCCGGCCTGGTGCCCGTCGCCGCGGGGCAGGTTGCGGTCGGTGGCCCAGCGGCCGTTGCCGTCCATGATGACGGCTACGTGCCGGGGCAGGGGGCCGGGCAGCGGGGGCGGGCGGACGCCGCTGGGGTGGGGCACCGGTGGGAGCAGGCGTCGCTCGTCGCGGGGGGCTTCTGTCTTTGGTTCGGGCCGCTGGCAGGGGAGGGCGGACGCTGCCGCGGCCCCGCTGCCGGTCGTGTGGCGCTGCCAGGCCCTGGCGACGCGTAGCCGGCCGTACAGCAGCCGGCCGCGGAAGCGCAGAGTGTTGACCGTCTGGCGGCGGTGCAGGAGCGCTTGCGGGTCGGTCTCCATGCGGCGCAGTTCCAGGCGCTGCAGGGCGATGAGGGTCTGGAACGCCTCGGCTAGCGGCGGGTGCTCGGCCCCGATGCGCCCCGCCTGGTCGAGCCAGAGACGCCCCTGCTGCGTCAGCTCGCGGACCATGGCGGTGAACCGGTCCCCTGCCTGCCCGCGGCGCAGCTCCTGGCAGGTGACCGCGTGCCGGTCCAGGACGGTTTCGGGGAGTTTGAGCCGTCCGTCCTCGGCGTCCTCGGACAGGTCACGCAGGCAGTCGAGCAGGCTGTAGGCGTAGTTCCAATAGCGCAGCGCCTGTGTGTCGGACGGGGTGACGGCAAGGCCCGGGGGAGTGAGCAGGGCCATCAACCGCTGGATGCCGAAGGGAAAGGCGAGGGTGTCCCAGTAGCGGTGCCAGTCCTCCCACGTCGCGAACCGGTGGTCCCCCCGGGCTTCCAGGCGGTAGAGAGCGTTGGTGGCGGACACCTTCTCTGTCGGCAGGTCCCAGGTCCATACGGCGTGCACGACCGCGGCTCGTAGCCGGTCGCTGCTGTGGCCGCTGCGCAGTTCGGCTTCGAGCGATTCGCTGAATGCGCGCACGCGCGCAGTTCGCCGGTGGCGCTCCTCATTCCTGGCGTCGGCCAGGTCGTCGATGGTGCGGCCGTACCCGTAGACCGCCCACAGCATGGGGCGCAGGCGCGCGGGGAGGAGCTGGGGGATCGCGGTCTCCAGGGGGCCGGAGGCGTGCACCAGGCGGCGGCACATCTCGTAGCCGGCCACGGTAGTCCAGTCGGTGATGCCCGCCTTGCGGTAGAGGCGAAAACGCAGCGGGTGCCGCAGCCGGGCGGCCGCCCACTGTCCCTGCTGCCGATCGCTGCGTTTCCGTGTTGCGGCACTTTGCCCCGGGCCGTATCCCGACGACCGGCGGGCTGTGCGGGAGAGCCGGTTGCGAGTGCGGTGGTGGAAGGCGAGGAGGGCGAGGAGGGCTGTAGCGCCGAACCACAACAGTTCGATGCCGAGGTAGCCGGGCACGGAGGTGTCGGAGAACCCGGCGGCGGCACCGGCTTGGAGGGCTCCGTAGGACGGCAGGAACCGCATGGCCCAGCTGTTGGCGCCGGAGCTGAGGATGGGGTTTTGCAGGGCGTTGTCCACCACGCTGGTCATCACGATGGCAAACATGCCTTCCACTTCGCGGCGCAGCAGGGAGCCGAAGATGACGCCCAGGGCCCCGTAGGTCAAGGCGGCGCAGAACAAGGCCGACGCGAGCAGAAGGGGCTGGCGGGGGGACCAGGACAGACAGATGACGGTGGTTGCGTAGGCGGCGACGAGCGCGGAGGCCAGGGCCAGTGACGTGGTCTTGGCCAGTAGGAGGTGCAGGCGGGGGTAACCGGCCATGACCAGACGTCGGTCGAAGCGGCCACCGGTGAAGGTGGCAGCAAACATCATGAACCCGGTAATCAGAGTGACGGCATTGATGGCCCCGTTAAGCCCGGTGAGTTCATTGCCTGTCGTGCTCAGGAGCTCTCCGGTCGCTTTGAGCTCGAACGGAACAGCCTTGTCGGGCATGGCCGCATGGGTCAGAGCGATCCAGGCGGGGACGTAGAAGATCACCAGCACTATGGCGAACCGGTTGCGGGCATGCTCGGCCAGGTCGTAGCGGACGGCCGTGCAGAACAGGACCAGGTGCCGCCTCATGACGCCCTCGTCGGCTCGCCCTGCAGCACCCCGTGCTCCAACCGCCACAACTCATCGAGCCGCCCGCTGTCGTGGGCCAGGTGGGACACCATCAGCACGGACCGGCCGGCGTCACGCAGCCGCACGGCCAGGTCCCAGAAGCGCTGATAGGTGTCCCAGTCGAAGCCCTGATAGGGCTCGTCCAGCAGCAACACCTGCGGGTCATGCATGAGAGCCAGGGTGAGGTTCAGCTTCTGGCGCGTGCCGCCGCTCAGTACCCCGGCCCGCACGTCGCCGTACTCGCAGAACCGCAGGACGTCCATGATCCCCTCGGCGTGGCGCAGGTCTCGAAGACCGAAAGCAACCTGGAAGAACTTCAGATGCTGCCGGACGGTGAGGGCAGGGTTGAGGACAATCTCCTGCGGGCAGTAGCCGAACCCGCCGCGATGGTGCACAGTCCCGCTGTCCGGCTGCAACTCGCCGGAAAGGACCTTCAGCAGAGTGCTCTTGCCGGCCCCGTTCTCGCCGACGATGCCGGCCAGCACCCCTGGCTCAAGATCCAGATCGATGCCGCGCAGGACGGTCCGCCGTCCGTAAGCGTGGCACACCTGATTCACATGCATGGCCGCTCCCCTCGAGAGCAGGGCACCCGCCAGTCTCGAGCGTCGAAAGAACGTGGTGTCACCGGAAGCAGGAGCAGGGTCCTGGCGCATTTCACACCGACCGCAACGATCTATGAACGGTGACGTCACGGCTGCTCGCTTCCACGACCAGCCAGACGGCCTACAGCGCGGACTTGGCGACATCTGCTCGTTCTCCTGCGCAGAGCTGTTCTGGGAACCCGCCAGCAGGCCACCCGAGGAGGGGGCGACCTCCTTGCCGTGTGCAGGACCACCACCCCCAGAGCGCGGGCGTCGCCGGTGTGCGGCCACTGCCGTTAGGCGGGCGAGTCGCTGCTGAAACCGGCGCGGCAACTAATCCAGTCGATGAACGACAGCGGCAGGGGCGGACCACCTCGCCCGACAACAGGCACGGCGGACGGATCCAGGCGGGGTATCGCGATCCGGGCAGGCCCCGCCCGTCGGCAACGCCGGCCCTCAGCCCCGGAGGATGACCGAGCAGCCGCGGGAGGGAAACAGTTCGACGCCTGATCTCCAGCTGATCTGTTCGTCACGGGGCCCGGCCGGTGCCAGGCGTCCCCGGCGGGCCAATGCGTGAACCACCTCCTTGATCTGCAGCAGCGCGAGTTGGCCGGCCGGACATGCGTGTGGGCCGGCTCCGAACGGCAGCCAGGCCTGGCGCGGTGGGCGCTTGCCGAGGAAACGCTCGGGCTGGAACTGCCCCGGCTGGGGATAGTGACGACGGTCATGGTGAAGATCCCAGATGCTGACGAGGACCCAGGTCCGGGCGGGAATGCGGTATCCGTTGATCTCGCATGGTTCACGCAGTCGCCATGCGACCCTGCCCGTTGCTGGCCGCACGCGCAGACTCTCGTAGATCACGGCATCCGTGTAGGCACCGCTCCCGGTGGCGGCCTCGGCGGCCACACGCTCCCACGCCGCAGGGTGCCGGACCAGACGCTCGATGGTCCATGCCGCGGCCGCGACGGCGCCCTGACCGCCGAAGAGAAAGGCGAGAATGTTGTCGCACACGCGCGCGTCGGGCAGGTACGTGCTGTCGGCAGACAACAACCGACCCAGAAGGTCCGGCGAAGCCACGGCCAACCTGCGCCGACGCACCACCTCGGCCCGGACCAGGGCGCGACAGTCCTCACGGATCCGCCGCAGCGGTGGAAACCATGGAAGCACGCCGATGCAATGCAGCACCGCGGGAAAGGAATCAGTTGTGCGGCGAAGACGGATAAACGTATCCGTCCACCGATCCACGTCGCGCACTCCGGCACCACCCACAGTTACCTCGAGGTTGGCCCTGAGCAGTGCTCGCTCCAACAACGGCGTCAGGCGGAAGGGGGCATTCACCGGACAGGAATCGGCCAGCCGCTGCGCCGAGGCGGCGATCGCTGCCCGGCAGCCGGTGAGGGCCTCCCCTCGCACACTGCGAGCAACCACCTGACGGATCTCCCGATGCTCTGCTCCCTCAACGGATGCCAGTGACGGCCCGAGGCTCGGCTGCAGAAGCCGGCCGAGCTCGGCGAAATCCGTTCCCGGAGAGCGCACCACCTGTTCGATCAGCTGTGGGTCCCGCAACCACACGATGCGGCCCAGCCCGGGGAACCAGTCCCCCAACACCTCGTTATGCCTGTCGAAGCGGGCCTGGAGAGCACGCGGACCCCGCAGCAGCACAGTGAGAGCCGGAGGCGGAATGCGAAGGCCAGGCCCTGGCTGCGACGAACCCCGCTGTACAGCACGTGGCATGGTCAAGTCTCCTCTCGGCTGCCCGCCGGCCGAGCAGGCAGATCGTGTACGGATTCCCGCGGCGGCTGAACGCTCGCCGCGCGCTCACCCGCCGGACGACCGGAGGCGTGTTGACGGCTTGCCCCCACGCGGCCGGAAGCCGCGTCCGCTTGCCCCATTAACGATCACTGTGAAGCCGAAGACACGGAGAGCTGACACGCGGACAAACCGTTGCCGGAATGGGTGGCCGGCTGGGCGATCGGGCGGATGCTGCTCGATCACGCGCGGCCTACGGTGCCCCTATGGGCCGGACGGGGGCACCTCGGCTGCGGTTGGTGGCGTCGGTGGACATCGAGGCGGGCCCGCGGTTGTGCCGTGGGTGCGTTGAGCCGTTGATGGCGAAGCTGAAGGCGTCGGCGGTGTTCTGTTCATCCGTATGCCGCTCGCGGCACTGGCGGCGGATGCGGGCGAGGACCTGCCCGGCCCCGCTTTCGTCGGTCAGCGGATGCGGGTGATCGAGACGGTGGCGTGCCGGGTGGTGCCGGCCTCTACTTCCACGACCAGGCCCTCGGTGGTGGTGTACCGCTCGCCGTCGTCGGTGTGGGCGCGCCGCCCGGGCCCGGCGGCGGCGATGGAGCGGGCGAGAGCGGCGGACAGCGACGCGGTCAAGGCGCGACAGCACCCGGCGCCCGTCCGGCAGCCGTACGGCCACGTGGCGGGGGCGGGCGGCGGGCCCGACGTACTGGTCCCAAGGTCGGTTGTCGACCAGGATCACCTCATGACGACCGGAAAGGGCCATGCCTTCTAGGCACCCCGCCGCTCTCCACCGCTCGCGCACCGCCGTCGCCGCACCGCAGTGCCCGTTGGCTGTGACCGACCGCCCACTCAGGAGAGCCCACCGTGCAGAAGACCGTCCTCGTTTCCTACGCCCATCTGCCTCATGCGCACCACGACCGCCACGTTCTAAGCTTGCCGTTTAACCCGTGACCTCGAACGGCGGCTCGTACTTGGTCTCTCACCTGGGGACTCACCAGACGTGAGGGCGGCCTCCGACTGATTCTGTGCATCCGACCAAGGAGTGCACGTGAAAGCAGCCGGAGGCCGTGCGGATGAGTTTGCTGGGGTGTGAGGCGTTCGCGGTGCTGCAATGCTTCCGGGCGGAGCTGTACGCGTCGATGACCGGACGGGCGGACACCTTGTTCGAGCTGACAGACGCGCTTCTGTGCTCTGACGGCCCGGTCCGGACCCTGGTTGATCTCGCGCTTGCTCCCGAACACCGCCGTGGTCACGGGGCTCTCTACGGCGCTCTCAACCGAGGCCGTCTGGATGTCTCGCGGCTGCGGCGGTCTCTGGCCGGGATGCCGTTGCCGAAGGCCGCGGACGGGCGCCTGGTCCTGGCCGTCGACGTCAGTCCGTGGCTGCGGCCGGACGCCGCAACCTCGCCTGACCGCTCGTTCTGTCACACCTACGGGCGAGGGAGGAACGAGCACCGGATGATCCCCGGCTGGCCGTACTCGTTCGTGGCCGCGTTGGAGGCGGGCCGAACCTCCTGGACCGCGATCCTGGACGCCGTTCGCCTCGGCCCTGGCGCGGACGTCGCTGCCGTAACCATCGCCCAGGTCCGCGAAGTCGTTGAGCGCCTGGTCGATGCCGGCCAGTGGGCCCCGGGGGACCACGACATCTTGATCGTGCTGGACGCCGGATACGACGCGCCCCGCATCGCCCACTTCCTGGCCGATCTGCCCGTCGAGGTGCTCGGCCGGACGCGTTCGGACCGGGTCATGCGCCGGCCGACCCCGCCCCGCGTCTACGACCACAAGGGCGGACGCCCGCCCAAGCACGGAGGCGAGTTCATCTTCGGTGACCCCGCGACCTGGGGCACTGAGCAGGCCATGACCGTGACCGACACCCGCCGCTATGGGAAAGCGACAGCACAGGCGTGGGACCGTCTCCACCCCCGGTTGACCCGCAGGGCCGCTTGGCTCGGCCACGACGGTGAACTGCCCATCATCTCCGGCACCGTCATCCGTCTCGAAGTCGAGCACCTGCCCTCCGGCGGCGACCCGAAGCCGATCTGGCTGTGGTGGTCACGCGTGGACGCCACAGCCGTGGGCCTCGACCGCTGCTGGCAGGCGTTCCTGCGCCGATTCGACATCGAGCACACCTTCAGAATGATCAAACAGACGATGGGCTGGACCAGGCCGAAGGTCCGTGAACCAGAGGCAGCCGACCGCTGGACCTGGCTGGTCATCGCGGCCCATACCCAGCTCCGCCTGGCCCGCCCGATCGCCGTCGACCTGCGACGTCCCTGGGAGAAGCCGGCCGACCCGAACAGGCTGACGCCGGCCCGCGTCCGCCGCGGGTTTCGGAACCTCCAAGCGCGGCTGCCCTCGCCAGCGGCTGTTCCCAAACCTTCCGGCCCAGGCCCCGGACGGCCGCCCGGCTCGAAGAACCGCCATCCGGCAGCACGCCACGACGTCGGTCTGGAACTCGTCACCGGCCAGCCCTACCGCCGACCCACCCACCACAAGACAGGCACCAAACCCCGCCGCGGCACCTAAGACTCGACCCAACACCGAGGCTGGCGGCCCCGCCGTGTTGGATGGCCCCGTGGCGAGATGAGGTTCCCTTGTCAGCCGCCGACGGGGAGGGCTTCCACGGAGCCGAGGATCGGGAACGGGGGGTCGCCCGCGCCGCCGAAGGCGTACACGCAGGTACGCGTCAGACCTCGGGAGTCCTTAGGGCACGGCGCGGTCGCAGTGCCCAGCTCGAAACGGGGGGTGGCCAGAGCGGGCAGGGCGCTCCAGGTGTTCACGGCAGGGTTCAGAACCTCTGCCGAGCCCGTGGCGATGTCAGTGAAATCGGTGAAGCCGGCGATCGCGTATACGCACGACTGCTTCGGGCCTCTGTCGCCCTTGGGGCAGGGGCCGGCGGTTGCGCCCAGTGCCACGCGGGGGCTGCCCAGCGGGGCCGCTGTGTGCCACGTGTTCGTGGCCGGGCTGTACGCCTCCACGGTGTCGAGAATGCTGCCGATGGCGGAGGCGCCGCCGATGGCGTACACGCAGCTGCTGCCCTTCAGCCCGTCGACGCCCTCGGGGCAGGGAGCCGTCGCGGCGGCCGGGGCGTCGCGGGGAGTGCCGAGCGAGGGCAGCGTCCGCCAGGTGTTCGTGGCCGGGCTGTACGCCTCCACCGTGTCGCTGAAGGCGCCGCCGATGGCGTACACGCAGGTGCTGCCCTTCAGCCCGTCGACGCCCCTGGGACAGGGAGCTGTCGTCGCCGCCGGGAAGCTGCGGGGGGTGGGCAGGCTGGGCAGCGTCCGCCACGTGTTCGTGGCAGGGCTGTACGCCTCCACCGTCCCCACGTCGAAGGCGGGGTCCGGCCACTCGGCGCCTGTGAAACCGCCGATGGCGTACACGCACGTCCCCCTGAGCCCTTCCAGGTCCTTGGGACAGGGTGCCGTGGTGGCCCTCAGCGCGTAGCGGGCTGTGGGCAGGCCGGGCAGGGTGCGCCACGTGTTCGTGGCGGGGCTGTACGCCTCCACGGTGTCCAGCGTGGGCGAGCCGTTGTGGCCGCCGATGGCGTACACGCACGTGCCCTTGAGCCCCTCGACCTCCTTGGGGCAGGGGGCACTTGTGCCCGCGAGGCCGTACCGGGGCGTGGGCAGATCGGGGACGGCCCGCCACGCGTCGTGGGCGCTCGCGAGAGCGGGCGTCAGGGCGAGCAGGGGTGCCAGAGCTACGACGAAGAGCCGTCGGTGCCAGTGGCTCCGGGCCGCTGCCGGCGCGCCCCTGGAAGGCCCGCCCCCGGACCGCCGTCCCGCCTCACCCCTCCGGGTGCTGCCTCTGCGCACAGACAAAGTCCTCACTCGCGTCCCGTCCTTCCGGTGCTGGTGCCGTCGCCGTCCGTGAAGTACGTCACTTCCCGGCAGTGCGCAGGCATTTCGCCTCACCAAAACACTGCCGTGAGGAGAGCGCACCGCGGCGCCGGGCAAACGGCGGAGTCCGCAGAGCCGGATGTGCGTTCCGCTCAGCGGAACGCACAGGGAGCGGAGGCGGGGCGGGCGGGCACCGTCCAGGGCGTCCGCGGGGGAGAGACCGCCGGCGGACGGATGACGGGGGACCCCACATGCTCGGCAAGCGCACCGCACGACTCGTCACCGCCGCCGCACCGGGCGTGGGCAGCCTGGCCGCCTTCGCGGGCACCGCCCACGGCGAGCCGATCGGCCACGGGAAGATCGAGCTGCTGGAGCTGAGCCCGTCGCGGGTGTGGAACGATCCCGGCATGTATTTGGCTACCGATAGGTCACCTCGGTCTTGTGACTGCTGCTGGTCAATGATCTTTGCTGGCCGGTGCACCAAAATCCTCACGGCCCGGCCCCGGGCAACCGGTCGGCTCCAGGAACCGCCGCCCCGCCGCCATCCACGACGTCGGGCGAGTTCTGAATACCGGCAAACCGTACTCCCACCCCAGCCACCACAAGCAGGGAACCAAGCCGAGACGCGTCACGGGTTAAACGGCAAGCTTAAAAGCCTGTTTCTCATCCCCAAAAGGCCAGGTCAGAGGCTTCCCGTCCCGGCTTCAGCTGTACGGGCGCGTTTGCTGAACGGTTGCGGTGACGTTGATCAAAGCCTCCCCTGTTTTGCCGCCGGCCTCCCAGGTGGGCACAGAAGCACTGCGGGCCGCCACCCTGGGGGTGGCGGCCTTGGCCGTGCTCAGGCCACCTGTGGAGCAGGTGGGGCGTCGGGGTTGTTGTCAGAGGTAGTTTTGGGGGGTGCGGTTCGACATACCGCCAAAGCGCTCGTACATCCATTCCGTCGTGCCCATATTCGAGCTGGTGCCGTACATGCCGCTGCTACCGCCGCCGCAGAACACGCTCGTTTGGGGAGTGCAGGGCGTGGTGACGGTGGTGGGAGTGGGGGCGGCGAATGCCGAGGTGGTGGTGAGGGAGATGGCTCCGGCGGCGATGGTGCTGGCGATCAGGAGGGGTACGAGGCGTCGGGTCCTGGTGATGGCCATGAGGGAAAGTCCTTAGAGGGGATGGTCGAGGAGGTGGGGGTCCGGACCCCTGGCGGGCGTTTTGTCGGTGTTCCTGCCGTGTCCGTGTCTCCATTGGGCCTCAGACCCGGGGGTGTGGTCATGGCCCGGAAAGTCGGGGCTTGACAGCGCCCGCTTGAACCGGGATGCCCCACTGGCTGCGGGACGAGCAGAAGCCTTTGTTACTTCGCCGCATTCGTGAGTGCAGTGGCGTTTCGGCGGTGAATCGGTTGTCCCAGGCGGGTGAAGTAGGCGCCTGGGGCCTGTCGCCGGGGTGGGGGCGGCCGGTAGAACCGCTGGGTGATGATCTTGCTTATGCGGGCCGCTACCGCGGCCGCCGTTGCCCTTGCCCTGTCTTTGCCCGCCACGACCGCGCACGCCGCCCCAGAGCGTGCGGCGGTGCCTCAGGTCCTTCCGATCGGTGTCGCGGTGTCCGCGCTGCCGGTCGCGGTGGAGGACCGTACCGGCTACCGGCGCACCAGCTTCCGGCACTGGAATGCCGGTGACCTGCCAGCCGACGGCTGCAACACCCGCCAGGAGGTGCTGCTCGCAGAGGCGGTCGAGTACCCGGAGATCGGGCCGGGCTGCGTACTGAGCGGGGGCATGTGGTTGTCGTACTACGACGACGTCACCGTGACGGACGCAGGACGCCTGGACATCGACCACATGGTCCCGCTCGCCGAGGCCTGGGATTCGGGCGCCAGCTCGTGGACCGCACAAAGGCGGGAGGCGTACGCGAACGACCAGGGGCAGCCGGCGTCGCTGGTCGCGGTGACGGCCCGGTCGAACCGGCAGAAGGCGGACCAGGATCCGGCGCAATGGCTGCCGCCGTCGCCGGAGGCGCTGTGCCGGTACGGCGCGGAGTGGACCGCGACCAAGCTCCGCTGGGGCCTGGCGGTGGATGAGGCGGAGCGGGAGCGGCTGTACGAGATCGCGGCCGGCTGCGGCGGCACGGAGGTGGAGTTCACTCCCGCCCCGTAGGCCGGGTGTGCGGGGCTGTGGGCCGTCGTTCCTGTGGGGACGGCGGTCCCTTCGTGTCGGTCGCCGACGGCTTCGCGGGAGTGGTGGCCCGCCGGCCGGTGTTCAGGGGTACCGGTCACTGGGGGTGGCGTCCTGCGCTGCCTGTCGGCGCTCCGCCTCGCCTGAACGGTGCCGACAGTTCCCGTGGTTGCTTGGCGGCCGTCATCGTTGGTCCCGCTGCAGCCTTGTTTCGGTCTTACCGGTGTCGTGATCACACAATTTCGATCTCTTGTGATCAGCCGTTTATCTTCTGCCTCCTGGATTCGTCAGTGGGTGACGGCGCGTTCGGCGTCGCGACTATCGATGAGATCGGGAGCCCCTGCATGACATCGTCCTGGGAGTGGGTTGGGCTGGTCCCGGCCGCTTTGAGCGCGGTCCACGCGCTGGGCGCCGTGTGGCGCCAGTCCTGGGCCGTGGGTTTGCGCGGGCGTCTCGCCCGTACCGCTGCGCCGCTCGAGCCCGCGGTATCCACGGCCGCGGCGTCGGGCTGTACCGGGTGTGGCTGCGCCAGGCCGTGGGCCATGCGGGTTGAGGTGGAGGCCTTGAGCGGGCGTGCGGTCGTGACGGTGACTTCACCCGGGGTGCCGGCCAAGGCGGCAGCCCGGGGCGGGGAGCCCGGTCTGTGGTAGCGGACGGTGACTCCGGCGACGCGGGACTGCGCCTGGAGCAAGGGGTGGGGCAGCGGCTGCTGGACTGCTACCCGGCCTATATGACGCAGGCCGTGCGGCATCTGTGCAAGTGCTTCCCCGGCATGTCGGTGGAGCAGTGCAAGGACGTCGCGCAGGAAGCGTTCCTCACTACGGCCAAGAAGTGCCTGGAGCGCAGAGCCGCACCGGGCCGCAACGTGATGGGCTACCTGCTGGTCGCCGCCCGCAATCTGGCCGTGGACAAGTTCCGTGCCGACCGGCTCGCCCTGGTCGGCGAGGAGGAACTGGACCGGCTGCGCACCCGGCGGGCGCTGAGGCGGGCGGAAGAGCTCCACGTGCTGAGGGAGGTCGTCGACCCGGCAATCCAGGAGCTGGGCGACACCCAATACCGGAAAGTGGTGCAGCTGCAAAGCAGCGGGGCAGCGGACAAGGACATCGCAGCCGAGCTGGGGATATCGCTGGTCCAGGTTCGGGTGCAGCGCAGCAAGGCGATCCGGGAGCTACGACGCAAGCTCCATCGGCATATTCGCCTCGGGCTGCGGGGACAACAGCGGCACGGGGACAGCGGCGCGGGGAAGAGGACATCAGGTGAGTGACGAAAGCAGGTACGACGGATACCGAGGCCAGGGCCCGGCGCCGGAAGTTCCAGCCGGGCTCACCGCTCTGCTGTCCGAGCTGAGCGGGCCGCCGGACTTCTGGGACCGGCCCGACGGAGACTGGGGCCTTCCCACAGACGGCTGTCTCCCAGCGCGGAGCGAGGAGAGAGTGCAGGCCAATTCGTGCTACCGGCTCGGGTCCAAAGCCCTGCGACGGGACGAGCTGGAGGCAGCGGCGAACTGGCTGGGTGACGCTGTCGAGCACGAGCACCCGGGCGCGGTGTTCCGCCTCGCCGTCGTCATCTACCGCGAATACGGCCAAGACGGGCGCGAGGAAGTCCGTTTCCTGGTCGCCGAGGCGGCCCGCCTGGGACACGGCGACGCCCAGCTCCTCCTCGCCCAGGTCACCGGACAGGCCGACGAAGGGGACGCGG
Organism: Streptomyces sp. NPDC048349; assembly: GCF_040651925.1. Lineage (NCBI taxonomy): Bacteria > Bacillati > Actinomycetota > Actinomycetes > Kitasatosporales > Streptomycetaceae > Streptomyces > Streptomyces sp. NPDC048349. The sequence goes on from NZ_JBEZLA010000040.1 coordinate 13,454, forward strand.
CCTCTGCCATGGTCCAGGACCCCGAGTTCATCGAGGAGATGCGCGCCGCCCTCAACCTCGCCCCCACCATGCAATCCGCCGACTCCGGAACGCCCACCGACAGCGGCGCCCCCCAGGACAGCGACCCGTCCCCGCTGCAGCCGATGCCGCCGATGCGCGACACCTGGCCCGCCGCAGCCAGGCCGGCCGAGCCGCTCGCCCCAGCCGACACCACAGACCAGACACCCTCCATCTGGCCCCTCACCCACACATCGCCAGGGCGCAGCGCCCTGTGGTCGGCCTTCCCGCTGCGCGCTCCGCAGCTGTCGGTTGCCGCACGGCAGGTTCCGGGCCAGGGCCCCGCACCGGGCCAGTGGCGGTCCGTCGAACGGGCCCTGAGGATCCTTCACACCCTCAACGGATCGACCGTCGCACTGAGCCCGGCCGAACTCGTCAAGGCGACCAGCCTGCCCAAGGCCGTACTCGAGCAGCTCCTCGGCTGGCTCTACCGCCGGCGCCTGGCCGCCCGTCTCGCCGACGGCGGCTACACACCCGGCCCCGCGCTCCTCGAGCTGTCCGTACGCGAGGGCGGACGCTCGGAACACGCGATGCAGCAGACGCTGGCCGCCTTGCGAGATGCCGTCGGCGCCGCCGTGTACGTCAGCAGCTACACCGACGGCGAAATCTCCATCTCCCGATTCTCTGACGGCCCTGACGCCCCACGCGTCTACGAGTGGGTCGACTTCAGGGCCTCAGCTCACGCCAGCGCGGTCGGAAAGAGCCTGCTCGCCCAGCTGTCCTATGAGGAGCGCATGGACCACCTGTCCCGTCATCATGCGGCCAGGCTGACCTCGCGCACCATCACCGACCCCCGGACCCTCTTCCGTGACCTCGACGGACGCGGACCCCGCGCTCCCCAGTTCGACCGGCAGGAGTACTCCACCCGAGAGGTGTGCGTGGCGGTTCCCCTCCCCGTCAACCTCGGCAACGGGCAGGCCGAGTGCCTGGCGCTCTCCCTCCCGGTGGACCAGCAGCACCGCCTCCAGGAAGCAGCCGAGATCCTCACCACCAAGTCGACCACGGTCCTGCTCTCACTCCTTCTCGCAGGCGATCCGCCTGTCGAGCCCAGCGCCCAGCCACAGACCGGAATCGTCGTCGTGCCCCCCAGCACCCTCCTGGAAGCCGAGACCCCGACCATCACCCGGCGCACTCGCCGCACGGGCCTGCAGGCCCGTGGTTCCGCCAACGTCAGGCAGACCGAGACCAGGAAGGAGATCCGTTCACAAGCCGGTACGCAATCAGATGAAGCAGTCACCGGACTACGGGTCGCTCCGAACACCCCGTCCGGCAACGCCGAAGAAGCCTGGGTCGTCGCACCGATCTCTGACGCCTACGCACAGGCCGGCTGACCGGCAGGCGGCCAAGATCTCCGAAGGATGCCCTCTGACCGGCCGCCCGGACGAAGTGTCGGGTCCAGCACTTCGGCAACGTGCTCACCAAAATGCTGTACCCCGGCCCTGCACCCTGGCGGTGCAGGGCCGGGGGCGCCACCCGGCGGGACGGCGCCAGGGGCCATGGCAGCTGACCGTACTTCTCCAAGCTCTCATGCCGTCGACAGGCCGACAGCATGTTCAAGTTCCTGCCCCTGTTGCCGAAGTTCGAGGGCCACACCATTGCTTGCACAGGGACCGGACGAGCCCGCCCTAGAAGACTGATGAAGATCTTGCGGTCGGGTGGTGAGTGTCCCGCGATGTCTTGCTCCACGGCCCTGCCCCGGATCCTTGGGGAAGCGGTGAGCCGGACGGCTGCGGAGGTGGCGGCCGTCCGGCTTTTCCGGACCCCTTCACAGGTCGAGGTCGGCGAACAGGGCCGCGTGGTCGGAGGCCTGGTCGTGCGGTCCGTGCACGCTGTCGAACGGGTCGCCGAACTCGAAGATCCCGCGCGTCTCCAGCTTCACCTCGCTCACCTTGCCGAACAGCTCCGGCGAGAACATCAGGTAGTCGATCTTGTCGGCCGCCTTGCACTTGCCGTGGGTGCCCTCCGGCCCCTCGTAGCTGCCGTGGCTCATCGCGTCCTGCAGGCCGGCGTTCAGGAGGAAGCCGAGCGGCGGGCTGGCCGGGGTGTCGTTGAGGTCCCCGGCGACCACGACGTGGTCCGAGCGTTCGAGGGCGTCCCGGTAGATCTGGGCGCAGCGCTCACCCTGGAGCTTGCGCTTGTCCGCCCCACCCCCGCCGCGCTTGCTCTTGAAGTGGTTCCCCAGCAGCCACAGCGGCCGGCCGTCGATGTCGATCTCGAATTCCGGGCAGTCCCTGCTGAAGATGCCGAAGCGGTCCCGGGGATTCTTCTTGTCGAAGATGTGCGAGCGTACGGAGGTGATCGGACGCCGACTGAACAGCCCCACGTCGATGCCGCGTTCATCGTTCCCGTCGATCAGCAGGTTGAACGGATAACGCTCCCCGTCCAGCCGGCCGGCCAGAACCTGTCGGTTGAAGCGGTCCAGGGTGAGCCGGTCCTCGACCTCGACCGTGAGCAGGATGTCGGCGTTCACCTCGGCGATCACCCTGGCGGTGTTCCCGATGGCGTCCAGGGAGAGGTCCCTGCGGACCAGCTCGGCCCAGCCGACCCAGGCATCCCGCCCCGTCGCCTCGTCCCTGACCTGGACGCCGCTGCCCTCCCCTGTGAGCAGCCGGGCCCTGCCCTTGGGCTCGTTCACCAGGATCGTCTTGGTGGAGAGCTCCGGGCGGACGTCGATGCTGTGCGCCAGCAGGATCTCGATGATCTCCGCCTTCTCGTCGGCCGTGTACGCGTCCTTGTCGAGGATTTCGACGAGCCGTTTGAAGTCCTTGAGTACCTTGTTGCGCTGCTCCTCGTCGTCGATGCCGAAGGCGACCGGCCGCTGGAAGAGGTTCTCGGCGTTGAAGGTGCCGATGCGGATGCCCATGGCGCACCTCCTCACACTTTCGATTCTGGGTGTGCGCCGGGGAGCTGTCCAACGGAGCGGGCCGCTCCTAGAAGACTGATGAAGATCTTGGGGCCGGGTGGTGAGGGCCCCGCGATGTCCTGCTCCACGGCCCCTGACCTGGGCCCAGAGTTGCGGGCGTGATGGGGCAGGCGCGGAATGAGCCAGTGGGGCCGGATGTGTGGGCGACGTGCCGGGAGTTGATCCCGGCCGGGAGTGTGTACGCGTTCCTGGCCGAGCATCGCGAGGCATTGTTCCCGGAGGCGGTGTTCGCCGACATGTATCCGTCGCCGAACGGCCGGCCCTCCGTCCCGCCCGGTGTGCTGGCCTGTGCGATCGTGCTGCAGACTCTTAACGGCTTGTCCGACAGCGAGGCCGTCCAGGAACTGCGGTGTGACCTGCGCTGGAAGGCTGCATGCGGGCTGGGCCTGCACGACCTTGGCTTCCACTCCTCGATACTGGCCTACTTCCGGCGCCGACTGGACCGCTCCGCATGTCCGGACCGGCTCTTCGACGTGGTCCGTGAGGTGGTCGATGCCACTGGCGTGCTGAATGGCAAGCCCCGCAGGGCACTGGACTCCGCGGTCCTGGACGACGCGGTGGCCACCCAGGACACGGTGACCCAGCTGATCGCCGCGATCCGCCGGGTGATCCGCGAAGTACCCGGCGGAGCACCGTGGCCGCCGCATACTGCGGGGCCCACGACTACGCCGATCCGGGCAAACCCCGCATCGCCTGGAACGACGAGCAGGCACGCTTCCAACTGGTGGACGCCCTGGTCACCGACGCCCTGCACCTGCTGGGCCGTTTGCCCGAGCAGGATCTTGGCCCCGCAGCGGCGGATGCCGTGGGGATTCTGGCCCTGGTCGCCGGGCAGGATGTCGAGCCGGCCGAAGACTCCGACGGCACGGACGGACGGTGGCGCATCGTCCGCGGCACCGCCTATGACCGCATGGTCTCCACGGTCGATCCCGAGGCCCGGCACGTGCACAAGTCGTACTCACAACGACGAGAAGGGTTCAAAGCCCACCTCGCCGTCGAACCGGAAACCGGGTTGATCACCGCCGTCACCCTCAGACCCGCCGCCGGAGCCGAACACCACGAGGCTGCTGTTGCCACCTACTTGCTCGAAGCGGAGACCGAGCCGCTGGAAGTCCTGGCCGACTCCGCGTATTCAAGCTGGCGCCTGCGGGAACGGCTGACCGCCGCAGGACACCGCCTGCTGATCAAACCGCCGGCACCGAAGCGGGCCGTGACCGGCGGATTCACCCTCGACCACTTCCGCATCGACACCACCACCAGCACCGTGACCTGGCCCGCTGAACGCACCAGCCCGCTCGGGCCACCCGTCGGCCGGCATCACCAGCGCAAAGCCTGGTACAACGTCCAGCAGTGCACCCAGTGCCCAGACCTGGCCGTCGCCAGCGTAGAGCCCGACGTGGTAGACGCCCCCGTCGCGGTGGCCCAGAACAGAAGGTCCCCGGGGCGGAGCTGGCAGCGTGCGACGGGCCGGTGGGCTGTGACCTTGTACTGGGCGGCGGCGGTGCGGGGGAGTTGGGTGTGCGGCCAGTACGCGTACTGCACGAGCGAGGAGCAGTCGAACCCGGTGGTGGTGGAGGCAGCGCACCGTCCGCGCACGTATCCGTTTCCGTCGTCGCAGAAGCCGCGGCCCGGTCCGGCTGGGCCGCCGCCGCCGTAGGCGTAGGGGGTGCCGATCCGGGCGGCGGCCCGGCGCAGTGCCTGTGAGCCGGCCCCGCTGCCGCCCACGTTGAGCAGGGGCGCGCCCTCGTAGTCTTTCATCATCTTCATGATGTTGATGACGTAGTTGTAGGTCTGGCCCTTGGAGAAGGACTTGGGCGGGACCCCGCGGTAGTACAGGACGGCGCCCCAGCCGGCGTTGTAGCCGGCAAGCGCGAGGCGGCGGACGTCGTCTTTGAGGCCGGAGGCCTTGGCGTCGCCGAGCAGGGAGCACATGTAGCGTCCCTGGGCAGTCACCGCGTCGCCGACGTCGAACGGGTCGGCGCGCCCGTTGCCGTCGGCGTCGTTGCGGTACTTCGCCCAGGTCCCGTCGACGAACTGCGCCGGGCCTCGCGCGCTGGCGTACGAGACGGTGCTGCGGGAGGTACTGAAACCCGACTCCTGCTGGAGCTGAGCGGCCATCAGGGCAGGCGTCAGCTCGGGGTGTTCCTCACAATTGGCAACGGCCTTGAGGATCCAGCGCTCGAACTCCGGCGGCACGCCGCGCAGGCTGCTCGAGGCTGCCGCCGAGTCGGCTCCCACGCCGGTGATCAGTCCGGAATCAGGGCCAGGACGACCACAGGCAGAGCCAACACCGCCAGAACGGCACCGGATACGACCTTCACCGAGTCCCCCTTTCGGCTGACCCGGTCACCGGCGGTTCCGTTCGCACAACATTGCGAAGTGCCTGATCAGCGGACTGCCCGTTGACCCCGTGTCAGCTCTGCCGACGTGATCGCTGACTACATCGACGCCTGACCATGCTGGGGGCCGGCCGCATCGCGGTCGGCCCCCAGCATCACGAAGGGAGCAGATGTTGGCCCGGCGCCGCTGCTACCCCTCGGACACCTACGACGACGAGTGGGCATTGATCGAACCCCTCCTGCCCATCCCGGCCTGCGAGACCCCTCGCGGCGGGCGGCCGGAGAAGCACCCGCGGCGCGAGATCGTGGACGCGATCCGGTACGTCGTCGACACCGGCTGCAAATGGCGGGCCCTTCCCAAGGACTACCCGCCATGGCGGACCTGTTACAACGCCATGGCCCGCTGGGCCGCGGCCGGGGTGATCGGCCAGATCCGCGACCAGCTCCGTAAACGCGTCCGCCGGGACATGGGGCGTTCACCCGGAGCGGTCGCCACGATCATCGACTCGCAGTCCGTCAAGGCCGCCGAGACCGTCGGCAAGGACTCGCGCGGCTACGACGCCGCCAAAAGGATCAACGGCAGGAAGCGGCACCTCGTCGTGGACACGAAAGGCCTGCCGCTGTTCGTCATGGTCACCCCAGCCGACATGACCGACCGCGACGCGGCGAAGGAAGTCCTGTTCCGGCTCCGGTTCATGCACCCCGAGATCACGATCGTCTGGGCCGACTCCGCCTACGCCGGACAACTTGTGAGTTGGGCGAAGAAGTACCTGAACCTCACGGTGAAGACCGTCAGCCGGCCGAAGAACGCCGTCGGGTTCGTCGTCTTGCCCCGCCGCTGGGTGGTCGAAAGGTCACTCGCCTGGGTCATGCACGCCCGCAGACATGCCCGAGACTACGAACGCCTGGTCCAACACTCTGAATCATTGATCACCTGGGCCGCGATCACTCTCATGACCAGGCGCATCACCCGCCGCACGTCCCGCCGGACCGGCCAGCCCGCCTCACGCGAGGCCCACCGAGACTGACTACGGTCACCACCGCGCACGCCAACCGCGCGTTCCGACTCGCGCACCCTCGTACGGAGCTTCACGGCTCGTCAGCCTCTCAAATCGGGGGCCTCGGGGTCGCCGGAAATTGGGTCTGGCGCGGTCTCCGCAGGCCCCCGGCTGCCCTCCGACAGTGGTGCGCGATCCCTGGGCCGACCTTCTCCAAGTAGGTGCCCACCCGCCCGTTCATGCCTTCGGCGAATAGGGTCTGACCTGGTGTTTTCCAGAGATCCGCCTAGGCTGGGGGTGCCGCTGGAGATACCATTGGGGGGACTTGATGAGTGACAACGACAACCCGTACGACGCCAGCCTCATCCAGGTGCTGGAGGGATTGGAAGCCGTTCGGAAGCGGCCTGGAATGTACGTCGGCTCGACCAGCCAGCGTGGCCTGCACCAGATCGTGTTCGATGTCGCCGAACGGGCAGTGAACGAAGTCCTGGCCGGCCGTGCCAGTGCCGTCGAGATCACCCTCACGTCCGACGGCGGCGTACGTGTCGCCGACGACGGGCCCGGTGTCCCCGTCGAGGCCGCCGGGGACACCGGCGGTCCCGGCCTCGAAGCTCTGCTGACCCGCATGCACCCCGGGGTGGCGGAGCCGGGCGGCCGCCACGCTGTGGCCAGGAGCCTCTTCGGCATCGGGCCCTGTGTCACCAACGCCTTGTCGAGCCGCCTGACAGCCGAGGTACGACGCGAGGGAGTCCGCTGGGTCCAGGAGTACGCGCGGGGCGTCGCACTCGCCCCGCCCACCAGCGCAGGACCGACAACCAGAAGCGGGACCACCATCGCCTTCTGGCCCGACACCGACATCTTCGAGACGACGGAGTGCTCGTTCGCGGTGCTGGCAGAACGCTTCAGGGAACTGGCCTTCCTCAACCGGAGCCTGGACATCTCGCTGACCGACGAACGCCCCCCGAGCCGGTCCCGATCGGTGCGGTACCGGTTCCCGAGCGGGGCTCAGGACTTCGTCGCCTTCCTCGACGCGCAGGGAGGAGCGTCCGTACACCCGGACATCATCGGCTTCGAGCACGAAGACCCGAGGATCGCCGGGACAGTCGAGGTGGCCCTGCGCTGGCGTAGCTCCCCCGAGGAGCGGCTCCAGGGCTACGCCAACAGCCAGCCCACACCCCACGGCGGCACGCACATGGGAGGATTCCGCGACGGGGCGGCCGCCGCGGTCAACGCGCACGTGCGGGAGCGGCGGCTCCTGGCGGAGGCCGCCTCCGATCTCAGCATCGACCAGATCGGCGACGGGCTGACGGCGGTCGTGTCGGTGAAGCTGGACCGGCCCGAGTTCTCGGGCTCCACGCACGGCGTACTGGACGGCGCCGCTGTGCGCACCAGCGTCGCTGATGCCGTACGGGAACACCTCGGCACATGGCTGGAGAGGCATCCGGAGCAGGCCGCGGCCATCGTCGCCCGGATCATCCTGGGCGCCCGCCAGGACTAGGCAGCCGCGAAACCCCCCTGTCGGTTCCCGGGAAGGGAGTCAGCAGGGGGCCGGGGTGGAGCGCGTCCAACGGCCAGCTACTCGCGTCACCCGTTCTGTCGACGCGCCAACTACCCTGCGGACCGCCTGCAGTGCTCACCAAGGCCCGCGCTCCTTACGTCAGGCCGCACGGTCGAGGTTCGGGAACAGGTACTGACCTTGTCGTTTATGGTGCGGCCGAGATGGAGGGCCGGCCAGCGAGGCACGTTCAGATCCAGTTGCCCCAGCCGAATGTTGCGATGTAGGCCCGCCGGATGGCATCCCATCCACGGCCGCTGCCGATGTGGATCACCGTCAGGGCAAGGATGAACCAGGCCGCGAAGGCACCAGCAATGATCAGTGTCCATCGAGGGCCGGAGAAGCTGGCGACCACGATGAGGGCGATGATGGCCACGCCCAAGCCCATGTGGGCGGCGGGCAGATCGGAGCGCAGGGCTTCGCGCAAAGCGTGGCGTTCTTGCTGCATATCCCGGGTGTAGCGGGAAGAAGCCGAGCCTTCGCTGTTCTCTCGCTTAGAGCTGTGCTCCATGAGGCCCCCTGTTGGTCCAGCTGCGACTACCCGAGCAGCCTATGCCGTGCTGTGATCGCCAACAGCGTCGGTTTTGCGCCGGGGTTTTGTCCCCTTCTTGTGGTGGGCGGGCGGACTAGGCCTCGCCGTGGCGAGGACGCGTCCCACCTCGTAGCGGGTGGCGGGTTGTCGGTTCTTCGAGCCGAGCGGGCGTCCGGGGCCGGGCCGGGTTGGTTTCGGTGCACTGGCTGGGGTGCCGGTCTTCGCACGTAGGTTTCTGAACCCGCGTCGAACGCGGGCGGGGGTAAGTTTGTTCGGTTCCGCCGGGCGTTCCCAGGGCCGGCGGAGGTCTCGTGCGAGGGGGCGGGCGAGGCGGAGTTGGGCGTGTGCGGCCAGGACGAGCCAGGTCCAGCGGTCGGCCGCTCCGGAGTCCCGCAGCCGCGGCCGGGTCCATCCGAGAGTCTGCTTGAGCAGCCGGAAGGTGTGTTCCAGGTCGAAGCGCCGCAGGAAGGACTGCCAGCACCGGTCGACGTCCTGCGTGGTGGCGCCGGTGCCGGACCACCAGAGCCAGACGGGCTTGTTCACCCCGCCGCTGGTCAGCTTCTCGACCGTCAACCGGATCACGGTGCCTTCGATGATCGGCAACGGGCCCTGGTGGTCGAGCCAGGCGGCTCGGCGCGTCAGTCGTGGGTGGAGCCGGTCCCAGCCTTGCGCGGTCGCCGCCCCGTATCGGTGGGTGCTGGTGACCGTGACCGCGGTGGCCTCGCCCCACGTAGCCGGATCGCCGAAGACGAACTCGCCGCCGTGCTTGGGCGGACGGCCGCCCTGTGGCGGGCAGATCCACGGCACTGGGACGGGCTTGCGCATCACCCGGTCCGAGCTGAGCCGGCCGAGTACCTCGACGGGGAGGTCGGCCAGGAGGTGGGCGATGCGGGGCGCGTCGTAGCCCGCGTCCAGCACGACCAGGATGCTCGGGTCGCCGACCCTCCACTGTCCAGCGTCCAGGAGCCGTCCGACGACGTCGCGGACCTGTCCGGCGGTGACCGCGGCCACGTCGGCGCCGGGCTCCAACCGGATGGCGTCCAACAGCGCGGTCCACGAGGTCCGGCCGGTCTCCAGAGCGGCGACGATCGAGTACGGCCAGCCGGGCACCATCTGGTGCTTGCCCAGGCCTCGGCCGAAGGTGTGGCAGAAGGAGCGGTCCGACGAGGTGTCGGCGTCCGGCCGCAGCTGTGGAGACGTCCACGGCCAGCACCAGCCGGCCATCGCCGGCCCGGGGCAGTGGAAGGCCTGTCAGTGCCCGCCGTAGCCGGGCAACATCGATCCGGCCCTGGTTGATCCCGGAGTACAAGGCACCATGGCCCCTCCGGTGCTCAGGAGCGAGGGCCAGGTCCACGAGCGTGCGGACGGGCCCGTCGGTGCACAGCAGTGCGTCGCACAGCTCGAACAGGGCGTCGCTTCTGGAGACCAGGCACGCGTACAGCTCCGACCGGAACCCCGCCACCATCGTGAACGCGTCTCGTTGGACGCTGTGCTCGACCAGTCCCACGATCCCGGCCTCCGTGCTGCGTTGTCGCTGAGCACAGGATCGAACGACGGCCCCTCACACATCCGATGAACTGGGGAAATCCCGACCAAGTTCGAGTCCCGTTCGACGGCAGACCATAAACGACAAGCTGACGATCGGAGTCACCAGCTTGATACCACCGGCCTGGACGACACGGCGTAACCGCTGGCCCCGCTGCTCCGGGACGCCGTCCGCGTCCGGAGCAGCGCCCTACCGAGTCGTGGGGAGCGTCGGCTGGCTCAGTCTTTACGGGTGGTGTGCGGGGGTGCTTTACGGTCGCGGGAGGGTTCGGGGCACGGGGTGGGGGAGGGGTTGTGGCCGGGTTGCTATGGCAGCAGGAGCTGGACGCGCGGGTGGAGTTTCGGTCCTTCGGGTTCCAGGAGGCAGACGACAGCGCGGTGCCGGTGCCTTTCCCGGATGACTTCGAGTGGGGGGTGTTCCTGCGGGCCCATGTCCGGCGGTTCGACGTGTTCAGCGCTGGCCATACCCATACGGCGTCGCTCCATGTCCGGGTCTGGGATGGCCGGCCCGACGCCGAGGAGGGGCATGGTGGCTGGGAGGAGCAGGCGGAGATCGACTATGAGTCGGTCACCGGCGATGTGGCGGTGTGGGGTACGGGCCGCTCTGAGGACCTGATCCGGCTGGGCCGCCGCGGGATGTGGCGGGTACGGGTGTGCTGTGCGGGGAGGGCCGAGGTCGAGAGGGTGACCCGGTCGGAGGGTACGGCGCACGGGGTGGAGCGGTACAGGATCGATTTCTGGCCGAAGGCGGGCTGAGCGGCGGGGCGGGCCCGCGTGGGCGGACCCGCCCCGCCGCGTGTGTATCAGGTGATCTTCACGATGAACCCGTCCTCGAGTCCGTCGATGATCCGGTTGTTGTTGTAGAAGCCCCGGTCGGCACCGGGGCCCGGCAGTCGTGTTGATCGATTGGCTGGAGGTCCGGGGTGCCGATCGAGTCTTTGACGGATGAGCAGGCTGCCGCGTATGCGGCGTTCCGTGGGGCGCCGTCCCGTACGGAGCTGGAGCGGTTCTTCTTCCTGGACGACGCGGACCGGGAGCTGATCGAGGGCAGTCAGGTGCGGCGGCCCCTGCGGCCGCCGCCCGCAGATCAGTAGGCGTCGTACTCGCCGAACCAGTCGACGATGTAGTGGACCTCCCGGCTGCTCTGGTTCCAGAGGTCGATGACGCCGTAGGGGCCGGTCTTGGCCTGGACCAGGTTGGAGACGTCCTTGCCCGCCGTCCAGTTCAGCGCGGAGGTGGTGGGGCGAGGCGGCTTGACCGCGTACCCGTACTGGTACGCGTGGGCCGAGTTCGGGTCGGGAGCGACGGAGAGGTGTCCCGCTCCGGTCGTGCTGGCGACGGTGACGTTCGTGACGTAGGCCTCGATGGGGAGGTCGTAGCGGTTCCCCGAATTCAGGTGCAGGGCGTAGTAGCCGCCGGCGAAACAGGGCCAGGTGTTGGGAGGCAGGCCCCTGGTGTCAATGTGACGGAACGGGCCGCCTTCCGCCGGGAGGCCGAGCCGCCACGTGGCGAAGGCAGCCTTGCTGCCGGCACCGTAGTAGCCGACGACGTCGATGATCACGTCGGTCCCGGCCCAGGCCCCGTTGCGGACGTTGATCTTTCCGTCGGCGCCGACGGGGACGATGACCGAGTTGGCGACAGTCTGTCCGGCAGTGAAGTTCAGGCTGGAGGTGGACGGGGCCGCCTGGCCGCTCGGGAAGACCGTCAGGTGGCCCGTCTCCCGGGGGTTGGTGACAGTCACGTTGAGCGCCACAGCAGTCGCGCTGGCAGGGATACCGCTGCGGCCGGTGATCTGGACCCCGAAGGTGTCCTGTCCGGCGACCTGCCCGCGCGCCGCGCCGAGGCCTTCGCGGGTGTCGACGAAGCGGACCGGGTTCAGCGAGGTGTAGCCGTCGGCGGCCGCACGGTCGAAGTAGCCGGTCACGTCCGCGATCAGGTCCACGGCGTTCCAGCCGCCGTTGTACAGCTCGATGTACCCGTCCTTGCCGACGGGTACGATCACCTGGTTCGGGATGGTCTGCCCGGCGGTGTAGTTCACGTTCGAGGTCTTCGGCCTGTCCCTGCCCGAGGGGTAGACACTGACGTGCCCTCCGGCGGTGGCATTGGTCGCCGTGACGTTGAGGACCACTGCGGTGGCCCCGGCCGGGACCTTCGCGTTGCCCGCGATCTTCAGCCGGACCGGCGTGTACGCCCCGACCTTCGACCGGGCCGCGCCGATACCGGCCCGGGTGTCGAGCAGCCGGGTGGGAGCGTGCGGGGCGAAGAAGGAACCCGGCGTCGTGAACGGGAGCCGGTTGACCGCCTGGACGTTGTTCACGGTGTCCGTCGCGGTCACGGTGATGGTGTAGTCGCCGGGCCGGGGGTAGGTGTGCCTGACGTCGTACAGGATCTGACCGCCGGTGACGGTGGCCGTGTGCGTCATGCCGTCGCCCCAGGCGATGGTGACCTCGTGGGGGACGGGCGCCCCTTGGTAGAGGTTGACGCCGAAGGAGATGCTGCGGGCGGTCCTGGCATCGCCCCACATAAGGAGTTCGAGGTTCGAAGCGTCGGCGGAGGCCTGTGTCGAGCCGCCCTCCGCCGCGCTGGAAGGCAGGACCGTACGGACCGTGTTCTCGCCCGGACTGCGGAAAATTCCGGACTCGGCGGCCGCCGCCTCGTCAGGAGCGGACTCGGGGGGCGGTGCGGAAACCCCAGGCGCCGCAGGACCGGCGGCCTGCGCCGCGCCCGGTATGAGACCGACGCCGACCGCGAGAGCGGCAGCTGAGACAACGAGTCGGCGACTGCGCACCGGCCCCCCAATTCTGTTGCTGATTGAACGAGTTCGAAAGCCCGCCCAGCGTACCGATCGGAACGGACATGTCATACGCCTGACCAGGGCTGATCAGGGCACGGTCTGATCACATCGGGGCTGGGGCGCCGCTCGGGCCGGGCGGGGCGCCAGACTGGTTGCTTTCGCGTGCCGTCAGGGTGGCTTTGTTGGTGAGTCACGGGTTCTGCCACAGATCTTGGGGAGCGATCACGGATTGCGACGATGCAAGAAGTGCCGATGTCAGCGGGCCCACGTAGCTTTCGGTTGACCGCCCGGCCGGGTGGCGGGGAGGGAGTGAGACATGGAGTGGGTCAGGGACGCGCGGCTGGCAGCCGGGCCTGAGGCCACCTGGTACTTGGAGGCGGCTTTCACGCCCGGTGCTCACCTTGGGACGGTGTACGACGATCCGATGACGCCGGTAGTCGTGACGGGCATCGAGGAGCTGACGACGATCCGCGTACCGAGCGGCCGGCTTGTCGTCGATGCGCCATGGCACGACGACCAGGTCTGGGAGTACCAGAGGGGGCTGCCGACCAGGCCCCCGCGGGAGCTGGCGGTGCGCATTCCCCCGGGCGTCTACCGGGTAGAGATCGCGTGGACGGCAGGCCCGTACGAGTTCATGGGCGAGCACGTCGACGGTGTTGAGTGCGCCGCGACGCGCCTGTGCATCAGCGACGACCCTGTCGTCGGATGGGAGATGGGCCTGAGTGTCGAGGACGACATCGCCCGGCTTCAGCCGGGCGAGGAGCCTCGCTTCTTCTCCGATGCTAATGTCGGCTGCTTCGCCGATGCAGGCGCGTGGACGATCTTGTCCGCACCGTTTCGCACGTTCATAGACGGGGTCCCTGCCCCGCGCGATTCTGAGCAGCTGGCCGATGGGTGCGAACGGGTACGCGATGAGTCGCAGCAAGCCGATCTGGTCACGTTCGGGGCTGAGTCGGGCGGCGTCGTCTGGTTGGGCCGCACGAAGACCGGCGACGTGGCGGCGATCGTCGTCACCAGCGGCATGCCCGATGCCAAAGCATGACATCGCTGCCGCCTCTCCCTGTCCTGCAAGTCGCGCAGCCGGACGTGGCTGCCCGCTTTTACTGGGAGGAACAGCCTGAGGAAAGGTATCGGGAGTCGCACTTCGAATAGCCACTGTGAGGCGCTACTGCAGCAGGATCATCTTCCGGAGCAGGTGGAAGCCGGCTCGGCCGTAGAGCTGTCTCTTGATCTTCTTGATGCGGTTCACGGCTCCCTCGACGCTGCCCGAGCTCCAGTCCAGGGTGAGGCCGGCGATCACGGCGTCGAGGTCTCGCCGAAGGTGGAGCGCGAAGCCAGTGAGCCCGGGCAGCCGGCTGGCTTCGACTGCGTCGATCCAGGCAGGGAGCGTGGCGCCGAGGCGGTCGGTGAGCATCTCGCCGAAGTCGCGGACATGTCCGGCAGCCGTGTCCAGTTCCGGACAACGGGTCAAAAGGTCCTTGAGGCCGATGCGGTCGTCCTCACTCAGGGTGGCGGGGTGGCGGGTGAGCCAGCCGGTCACCTGCGGTACGGTCGCTGGCCGTGGCGGTGCGGCGGACGGGTCCCTGCGCAAGGTGGCGATGTGGGCTCGGACCATGCCGTAGGTGACGGGGGCCTGCTCGGCGACCAGTTCGCCGTGGAGTTGGGTGACGCTGGTGCATCCCTCGGTGAATCGTCGTTCGAGGTAGGGCTTGTAGGGATCGAGTCTGCTGGGCCGGGGCCGGTTCTCGCGGATGGTGTCCTGCCAGCGTGAGGCGTTCGCGTACCGGAGGACGGTGTTGAGGCCCCAGCCCAGATGCCGGGCGATCGCCCGGCGCGAGTGCCCCTGGGCGAGCATCTCGTGGACCAGGGCGTGTGCGGCCTTCTTTCGCGCGGCCCGCCGGCCGACGGGCTCCGCGTTGTCTTGCGATCCCCCTGAAGTCGGTCGGGTGGCCTCCGTCAGCGTGCCGCTGGGCGCCGGCGTGCGCAGGCAGTCGCGGTGGGCAGCGACGCAGGTCTCCACGGCGCGGCCGAGGCCCTGCCACAGATGGAACTGGTCGGCGACCTGCAAAGCGTCGGGTGCACCGCGCCGCGCGCCCTCGGCGTAGGCACCCGCCCGGTCCCGGCAGATGATCTCCACGCCGGGATGGCAGTCCAGCCAAGCTGCCAGCGGCCCGGCTTCACGGGTCGGGAGCACGTCGACCACGCGATGGTCTTCGACGCTGGTCAAGACGGTGGAGTAGGTCTGGCCGCGACGGATCGCAAAGTCGTCCACGCCCAGCACGCGTGGTGTACTGAATCGCGGATCGGGTAACACCATGACCCTGCGTAACAAGGTCATCCGTCCCGCACCGAAGCCGAGCTGGGCCGCCAGTCGAGCGCCGGCTCGTCCCGCCAAGGCGAGCCCCACCCGCTCCAGGGCGCGGTTCAGCCGCGTGGTGAACCGCGCGTACGGCGCGGCCAGCCGGGAGAACGGCTCGGCGAACGTTCGGCGCGGACAGTCCGCCGACCCGCAGATGAATCGCCGGACCATCAGCCGGATCACAAACCCCTGCTCAGCGAGCGGAAGGTCCTTCAGCCTGCGCTGGTAACGGTCGTGGACCCGGTCCGCGAAGCGGCCGCAGTCCGGACACGCCGCCCCCGCCATGCGGCCTCTTGCTACCACCTCGACCGTGCCGAACGCGACCGTAACCGCCTCGACCTCCACATCGTCGATCCCGTCGAACACCAGCGAATCCTAGAACGGTGCATCGGTCTGCATGACCAGCACCATCACTGTTCACAGCCAGCCAAAGCAGCGAACGGAATGCACCTGAGGGAGCGTCACTTCCGGCCTTCAGACGCCAAGGCGTGCGCCGTCTCGCACGAGTCAGTCACTCGCAATCGAACACCGAGGTCACGCTCCGCGATGGTTCCCCAAGATCTGTGCCAGAAGAACCGAGTTTTGACGGCACTGGAGGACTCCGTGGCTGCCGCTTGCGTCTCAGAAGCTCGCTAGGTCAGACGACGGATGGACGCCTTGGATCGGTCGGGACGATCGCGTGCTCGTCGAATAGCCGTTCAAGGGCTTCGTGGCCGTGCTCGCGGCGGTATGCCATCTCGGCTGCGGTGACCGGCAAAACCCAGAGGATGCGGGCATCGCCGTCCGGCAGTGGGCACTGCTCGAGGTCAGGTCCGTGGAGGTAGGGAAGGCTGACCAGCAGGTGGTCGCAGCGGGACCCGGGCAGCCACGGCTCCCCTATGGGCAGGCTGTGCTCGAGATCAAGGTGGCGATCGGAGTGGTAGTAGGCGGTCATGGCCAGGAGATCAGCGAAGCGTTCGTCGCGGACGGGAGCGGTGAGGACGAATTCGAGGCCGTGGCCGTCCGTCTCAACCGTCGACCAGCAGCCGGCGGTGATGTAGGCCCAGCTGTCGGCGCGCTGTCCTGGGCTGACGGTGAGGATCCGTAGGTCGGGAACAGCTTCCCTTCGTCCAGGTCCCAGGTCGTAGTCGCTGACCGTGATCATGTGGCCGGTGAAGAACTCGCGAACGTGGGCCTCGACGCCTGCTATCGCCCGCTGGTTGCGCTCGTTCTCGAACATGATGGAGAGGATCTCACGGCTGGCCCAGGTGTCCTGGCTGTGAGTCCGCCCCGCCGCAGCCCCCGAGGAAGCCGCCGACCTCGCCCGGATGTCCGTGTTCGAACGCATCGGCGAACCCGCCGACATCGCCGGCATCGTCGC